>DAOWNU010000382.1 GCA_030642425.1 bacterium
AAAAAGCCTTCAAAGAATAAAAATAAAACGGAAAACGCATTAATAACCATTTTCTACAGGGAATCTAACGAATACTACTACCGATTAAATTAAACCCCGATGAGTTTTAGGACAGCCACGAGACCGTTGGAACAAGAAAAAAGGTAATAGGTATTAGGTAAAAGCACCCGACCACACCGCACCGCTTGGATTTCGGGTCGAGCCCGGAATGACAGACAATACAATATGTCATTCCGGCGAATGCCGGAATCCAGTGGGTAGTGCGGGGTGGGGCAATTTTGCATTGCTAATTGCTAATCGATCACTTTGAATTGAATCTTTTTTAAGAGGGCGATCATGCTGGATATTAAATTTATTCGCGAAAACACAGAGACCGTGAGAAAAGCCGCGCGGGATAAGGGCGAACCGGATTTTGTCCCCGGGCTTCTCGAAATCGACGATCTCCGCCGCAGACTGCAGAGGAAAGCCGACGACCTCCGCCACGACCAGAAAGCTGTCTCGCAGGAGGTTGGGAACGCTTTCAAGTCCGGCAATTTGGAGGAGGGGAATAAACTCAAGGCCCGCGCGAAAGAGCTTTCGGAAAAGATCAAGGGACTCGAAGAAGAACTGCGCAAGGTGGAGGGGGATTTCGGCGATATAATGCTGAAAATTCCAAACCTGCCGGACCCGGAAATTCCGGTCGGCGGCGAGGAAGCCAACATTATTGTCGATACATGGGGCGAAGCGCCCGAGTTCGGTTTCAAACCGAGAGACCATATCGATCTCGGGGATATTCTGGGGATTCTCGATATGGAGCGCGGCGCGAAGGTTGCCGGACGCGCGTTCCCGGTCCTCATGGGCGACGGATCGCGGATGTCCCGCGCCCTTATTGCGCTCATGCTGGATATTCACCGCAGGGACGGCTTTCTCGAAGTCGAGCCGCCATTTCTGGCCAATCGAAACGCGATGATCGGAAGCGCGCAAATCCCGAAGCTCGAGGACGATATGTATTATATCCCGCGGGAAGAGCTCTTTCTTATCCCGACTTCCGAGGTTCCGCTAACAAATCTTCATGCCGGTGAAATTCTGGCCGAGTCCGACCTTCCAATTTACTACGCGGGTTTCTCCGCCAATTTCAGAAGGGAGGCCGGTTCCTACGGCGCCGACACGAGGGGACTTCTGCGCGTGCATCAGTTCGATAAGGTCGAGCTGGTCAAGTTTGTGGCGCCGGAAAGTTCAGGAGTCGAACACGAGAGCCTGCGTGAACAGGCGGAGAAGATTCTGAAAACGCTCGAACTGCCCTATCGTGTGAAACTCCTTGCGACGGGCGATATGTCTTTCGCCGCGCATAAGATATACGATCTCGAGATATGGGCCGCCGGCGAGGGCAAATGGCTCGAGGTCTCGAGCTGCACGAGCTTCCTCGATTTTCAATCGCGCCGCGCGAATATCCGATTCAGGCCGAAGGACGACGGCCCGCTGCGATTTGTGCACACGCTCAACGCCAGCGGGGTTGCGATCCCGAGGCTCCTTGTGGCGCTCTGGGAAAACAACCAGACGGAACGCGGAACGATTGTAATCCCCGAGGCCCTGAGGCCATATATGGGCGGGCAAAAGGAAATGCGGAGAAGAGAGGTAAAAGACAAAACATTGCAAAATTAGCAATATAAAATTAGCAATTATCAATGTCCCCCCCCCCTTCGGAATCCAGAGTATGGTGAAGTAGGGCAAAAGCATCCGTCGGCATTGTCGGGTGGGGCAATTTTGCAATGCTAATTGCTAATTGATAATTTTGAATTGAATCTTCTCCTCGTTACACAGCTCCCGCTGTTTCCGTGGGCGCGAATCGTAGCGAGGATCAGCTTCTCCCTGCAGAGAAAATGAAACGAACGAACAAAAAATATCGTATCGCATATCGGAGCATGCCGAATTTCTATCGTATTATCGCGATAGTCATTGTGGCGCTGATGGTCTCCGGCATGTTCCTCTATTCGGATTACGTTAGACGGCAGTTGTCGATCAACAACACGCGGATAATCAACGCCTACTCCCGGCTCTGGGCGCTGGCAGCCACGAGAAGCGTGGGCGCCGGCGAACTGAATATCATTTTCGAGGAGATAATCCAGAAATGCGATTTCCCTATGATCCTGACAAATACCGAGGGCGTCCCGATGTCGTGGAGGAATATCGATATCGAGCACGGGGATACAACCAAAGCCGCGTCCGAAAAACTGCTCAAGATTATTAGAAGAATGGACGGCGAACGCCAGCCGGTTCCTGTGTTCGTGGGCAGCTCGAACAGGGTGCTGGGTTATATCCATTTCGGCGACTCGAAACTCGTGAGACTCCTGCGGCTCGTCCCGCTGATCGAGCTTCTGCTCCTCGCCGCGATGTTCGCCCTGTATTATATAGGATACGAGCGCCTGAAATCCTACGGAGAACAGAATATCTGGCTTGGAATGGCGAAAGAAACTGCACATCAGCTCGGCACACCGATTACGAGCCTCAATGGCTGGCTCGAACTTCTCAAAGAGGATATCGAGTTCACCAAAGAGAGCGGCGCTTTCCCCGCTATGCGGCACGACCCGGAGGAAATCCTCGAAAAGATGATCGAGGATATAGACATTCTAAACAAAATAGTTTTTCGGTTCGGGCAGATAGGATCGGTTCCGGAATTGAATCCAACCGATTTGCCCGGGCTTCTTAGGGGCGTGGTCGGATATCTCGAAGAGCGGATGCCCCGTCTTATCGACCAAATAGAAATAAGCGAGGATTATGACCCGGTGCCGCCGGTTATGGCAAACAGACTGCTTC
>DAOWNU010000468.1 GCA_030642425.1 bacterium
ATGTCTTCGTCTGGGGACTCGACGGTATGCGCTATGTCTATCCGCCGGACACGAGCGGCGAGGGCGAGAACATGATCGACCTGAAAGATGTCAACGAAAAACCTATCGGCAGGATGATGGTGCGGCAAGCCCAAAGCACTTCCGGCAGCGGCTGGGTTCATTATCAATGGCCGAGGCCCGGAGAGAACGAGTCTGTCTGGAAATCCACCTATATTGTAAAGGCGGAATCGCCGTCGGGAACGGTCTATTTGGTCGGAAGCGGGATGTATGAGATGAATGTCGAGCCGGAATTTATTGTCCACGCAGTCGATGACGCGATCTATCTTCTCGAAAGTATCGGCCTCGACGCGCTCGATACAATGCGACTGCGTTCGAGCGAATTTATCTTTTTCGACAGCTATGTTTTCGTGAAGGATATGGAGGGCAACGAAATATTGAACCCGATGAATCCGCAACTCGAGGGAACTAATCTTCTCGATCTTCAGGACGCCAATGGGAAATTTTTTGTGAGAGAGGAACTGGAGATCCTTCAGACCGAAAACGAATGCTGGATGGACTACATGTGGCCGAAATTCCCCGGCGGGGAGCCTATGCTCAAAAGAGTATTTGTGAAAAAGGCCATTGTCGGCGATGCAACGCTTGTTGTCGGGGCCGGATATTACCCCGAATAATCGTTTGATTATTTGAAATGATCGTAGGGGCGATCCGGTGGGTCGCCCCTATTTTTTACGCAAAAAGCTCTTGCCACTTCAAACCAATTAGAATATATTTCCCAACAGCAATGGCGCATGGCGCGTTACACGTAACACAAAATAATTCGTGGAGGAAATATGGACGCTAAGATCGAGCATAGGGATTTTATCCGGCAGATAATCGACGAGGACAACCGAACCGGCAAGCACGACGGGCGTGTGCATACGCGGTTCCCGCCGGAGCCGAACGGCTATCTGCATATCGGCCACGCCAAGTCGATTTGCCTGAATTACGGAATCGCGGTGGAATACGGAGGCAAGTTCAACCTGCGTTTCGACGACACGAACCCCTGCAAAGAGGAGATGGAGTTCGTCGAATCGATTACCGAAGATGTCCGATGGCTCGGTGCCGACTGGGAAGACCGCCTGCTCTTTGCCTCCGACTATTTCGACCGGCTCTACGGGTATGCCGAACAGCTTATCCTTAAGGGGAAAGCGTTCGTTTGCGACCTGACAGCCGACGAGATACGCGAATATCGCGGGACACTGACCGAACCGGGCAAGAATAGCCCATATCGGAATCGGTCTATCGAGGAGAACCTCGACCTATTTATGGAAATGCGTGCGGGAAAATTCCCCGACGGCGCGAAAACGCTCCGCGCAAAGATCGATATGACCGCACCGAATATGAATATGCGCGACTCGGTGATGTATCGAATCCTGCACGCAGAGCATCACAGAACCGGCGACAAATGGTGCATATACCCGAGCTATGACTGGGCGCACGGCCTCGAGGACTCGATCGAGCGGATCACGCATTCGCTCTGCACGCTCGAGTTCGAGGATCACAGGCCGCTCTACGACTGGTATCTCGAGCAGCTCGGGGTATTCCGCCCGCAGCAAATAGAGTTCGCGCGGCTGAATGTCAGTAACACCATCCTCAGCAAACGC
>DAOWNU010000079.1 GCA_030642425.1 bacterium
AACAAGAACCGTTGATAGTAATTCGCATGTATCTCATAGCTCATATTTCAAAACCTCCATTTTATTTGCAAAAACAATATACATAATTATTTTGTAAATAAAAGAGGTTTTGAGACAGCTACGAGACCGGGGGAACGAGAGAATTGCCCGACTCGTATTAAAATTGATATTCGGACATTTTGATTTTTAGATTGTCATTTTCCATTTTAATTTTTAATTTTCCCTCCCCCACTGGATTCCGGCCTTCGCCGGAATGACAAATTTGATGTAGCGCATAGCCCTATTACCTAATACCTAATTACCTAACACCTTCCTTAATTAGCTCGTCTTTGTATTTTCGGTGGAATTCCAAACGGAATTTCTCAAAATGGCCGCCGATAATTGCCTCGCGGATAGAATCCATCAGCTGCTTGTAGAAATGCAGCGTGTGAATTGTCGCCAGACGCATCGCGGTGATCTCTCCGGCCTTGAACATGTGGCGCAGAAAGGCTCGCGAGTAGTTTTGACAGGCGTAACAGTCGCAATTTTCGTCGATAGGTCTTCGATCTTTTGCGAAATATGCCGCTTTCAACGACAGCTTTCCCTCCCATGTGAACACCGTCCCCTTGCGGGCGTTGCGGGTCGGCATCACACAGTCGAACATATCCACGCCGCGCGCGACTGCCTCGACAATATCCGCGGGCGTTCCGACGCCCATCATATAGCGTGGTCTGTCAGTCGGCAGTTCCGGCAGGCAGGCCTCCAAAGCCGGCCACATGAGCGATTTCGGCTCGCCGACGGAAAGACCGCCGATTCCGCAGCCGGGGAATTCGAGCCTGGCGGTTTCCGCCGCCGATCTCTTCCTCTGCTCGATAGACACGCCACCCTGAACGATCCCGAACAACGCCGGCGCCGTGTCGGGGCTATTCTCGCGTTCGAGATGTTTCTCCCATTCGTCCGAACATCGCTTGGCCCATCTCAGCGTGAGGCCAACCGATTCTTCGATCTCCGCTCCGGAGGCCGGATATGCAAGGCACTCGTCGAAGGCCATGAAAATATCCGGGCGCATGCGATATTGAATCCCGGTGGCCTTTTCAGGGGTCATGAAATGATAGCTGCCGTCGAGATGGCTCTGGAACCGGACTCCCTCTTCTTTGACTTTGGTCAGGTCGGACATGGAGAAAATCTGGAACCCGCCGCTGTCGGTCAGAATTGCGCGATCCCATCCGGTAAAGCCGTGCAGGCCACCGCAATTCTCGATCAGCTCGACACCCGGCCTCAGATAGAGATGATACATGTTGTTGAGAATTATGCGGTAATCTTCCGCAGTCAGGTCCCTGTTTTCGAGCGTTTTCACCGTGCCCTGCGTGCCGACCGGCATAAAAACGGGCGTTGGAATCTCGGCGTGGGAGGTTTTCAACACTCCGGCTCTTGCCGCACTATCGGTCGCCTTTATTTTAAAATTGATCATCTTACTATTTCTCTTTCCGGATATTACCAATTCTTTATTTGTCAACTTAACCCGCTCGATTTCAGTGTCAAGGGAATATTGTGTCGAAATAATTATGGAAAGATTTCATTCTTTAAAATCGCAATCTTAATAGGCTCGGCGTCTCGCCGTGCATTTCCCCTTCGACAGGCTCAGGGACCTCATGTCGAGCGAGACGCTCGACCTTTTAATATGAAGATTCAATTCAAAATGATCAATTAGCAATTAGCATTGCAAAATTGGTCGGCAATGCCGACGGATACTTTTGTCCCACCTCACCACACTATAGATTTCGAAAGGGGGGCATTGATAATTGCTAATTTTGCTCAAGCCCTTTAAAGGGCTTCCGTTTAAAGTGGTTTAAACCACTTATGCTTTTTATAATTCGCCGGATAGCAGATTGTCGCCGATAACAAATCAAATCGGACAACTCATCCGTGATTTCACTTGCTATTATGCTAAATGAGATATAAATTATAAAAATATCAATATGTTAAAAGACTGTTTCAATTTGCGTGTTAGAACAAAATGGGAGAAAAGAATAAAGAAAATAAGCGATGCAGGATAGGCCTGTGTGCCCGGGCCTACGAAGATTTTTCGGAATTTCTCCGCGTGGAGGGCCTGGATGTTGTGTGCATTGGTTCTGAGATATCTGAGTCGAAACTGCCCGAAAATATCGGCGCAGTCGTTATCGACCTGGCCGAAGATGGGTCCGATAGGCTGGTCTCGGAAATTACCTCAAATTTTCCGAAAATCCCGAGAGTTCTTATCACGGCACAGAGCGCCGATACCTTTATCGACCGCGAAGCATTTGCCCTTTTGCACAGACCCATAACACATATCGAGCTTCTCGACGTTATCCGGTGGGCCTGCGACAGCAATCGCGCGCGGGTTTTGAAAAAGTCCGCCCGGCGGTCGAGAGTGGACATCTTCCTCGAAGATACCGCGGATACGCTTCTCCCGAACATTCGATGGCTATCGGCCATTCTGGACAACCTGCCCCTCGGGCTTGTCCTTTTTTCTCCGGAGGGGACTGTTATCCGGGCGAACGAGTCTATCCTGCAGGAATTGGGTTTCGGCCCCATACCGGTTGGGGCCCCTTGCGACGATATTGTCCCCTGGCGCGATGTCGAAGGCGCGGGTTGCCGCATATCGAAATGCCTTTCCACCCGCGAGACACTCCGCGATATTTTTGAGATTCCCAACGGCAACTTGCTGGAAGTTACTCATGTACCGGTCGTGTCCGGGGGTCAGGTTACCGGCGTTCTCATGATAATCGAGCGGGTTCCGCCGGAAGTTGGACTGACAACCAGAATCATCGATGTGGCCTCCGTTATCGACGAGGGAATCGCATTTATCGACCGGGAAATGAAATTTGTGTGGGTGAACGGCGTTATGAGGGAGTGGTTCGATATTCCGGAAAAATACACCGACCTTCTCTGCTCGAAAGTTCTGCACGGCGAAGATGGATTGTGCAAAGGCTGCAATGTTGTTCTCGCATTCGAAGACGGCCTTATACACAAAACATATTTTAAGACGGTTATCTCGAACGGCGAAAAAAAGTTGTTCGAGATAATTACCGGCCCCGCGAGGAATCATCGCGGCGAAATAAACCGTGTAATAAACATTTTCCGCGATGTGACGGAAAGAGAGAGTGTAGTAGATCAATTGGCTGCCACAAAGGGGCGCCTTCAGAACACAAACGCGGCGCTGACGTCGAAGATACACGAACTTGGGATGCTGACCAAGCTCTCGGAAGCCCTTCAGACGGTCGAAAGCCTGGACGAGAACCTTCACATATCGCTCACCGCCATGACCGCAAATCAGGGGTGCGGTTTCAACAGGGGTTTCCTTTTCCTTATCGACCGAAGCGAGGAAACTATCGAGGGACGCCTTGCAATCGGGCCGTCGAACCCGGCGGAGGCCGGTTCTATATGGGATGACCTGATGTCTCATCCCGCAACCTTCTCGGAAGTCCTCGCCACATATCAGAAATCGAACGACAGCGGCGATATAGAAGTGAATAGACTTGTGAAAGAGATTAAATACAGCCTTTCCGACAAAGAGGCCTTGCTGGTGAAAGCGCTTTTTTCGGAGGAAGTTATCGTTGTCGAGGATATCGATGCTGTTCCCGGTGCGAGGGAGCTTGCGGAAAAAATTAACTCCCCGGCTTTTATTGCCGTTCCCCTTTCGGTTATTGGGAAGCCGGTTGGGGTGGTCGTGGTCGATAATATGCTCACGAACGCAAATTTCGACCCGGAGAAAATGAGCTTTCTTAAGGCCGTCGCCTCGCACGCCAGCCTGACTATCGAACGCAGTATTTTCCTCGACCGGTTGAGGGATAATAACGAAAAACTCAGAGAGGCCTATAAGAGATTGCGGGAGAATCAGGATTTTCTCCTGCAAACGGAAAGGCTTTCGACAATCGGCAAACTGGCCGCGCAGGTCGCACACGAAATACGAAACCCGCTGGTCTCGATAGGCGGATTCGCCAGGAATATCGCAAAAAGGTCGGAGCCGGAAAGCCTTGTGCGCAGCTATGCCGATATTATCTGGGACGAGTCCCAGCGGCTCGAGGAGATACTCGTGGATGTGCTCTCCTATTCGCGGCACGCCGAGCCGAAAATCCGGCCCTGCGACCTAAACAAGCTGATTATGAGAACACTGGACGTTCTGGACGAACAGATACAGAATTCCCCGGTGCGATTATCCATGAATCTCGGCGACGAGATTGGCGAAATCCCGATGGACCCCGACCAGATTCGACAGGTTGTGCTCAATTTGATTAAAAACGCGCTTGCGGTTATGGAAAAGGGTGGGATGCTCACAATCACCACGCATGGAACCGGCGGCTTCGTCTGGATTGAAATTACCGATACCGGTTCGGGCATACCGACCGAAGTTCAAAAAAAGGTATTCAAACCTTTTTTCACAACAAAATCCGCCGGAACCGGATTGGGGCTTTCGATAAGCCATCAGATTATCGAGGCCCACGGCGGAATGATATGGTTCACAACAACACTGGATAAAGGAACGACGTTTCACGTTAAACTGCCCGGCGGAGGCAAGGCATCTAAGGAGGGGTTGCATAAACAATAAGTTAATTTGATACCCGGATTCTGGGTTAAGAACAATCCGGTTGGATGCCGGAACGCCTAAGCCCTTTATGGCTATTGAATAATTAATCTATACGCTTTATCCTGTGAAAGCTCTTGAAAACAGAAAAGGGAAATGTCAAATGAAACTCAAATGACTTAATGTTAAATATCAAATCAAAAATCAAATAGAAACCAATACACCGCAAGTCCTCAGATTTGATAAGAACATTTTGAATTTTAATATGTCATTTTGCATTTTAACCTTTAATATTTAATTTTGCAATGCTAATTGCTAATTGATCATTTTGAATTGAAACGGAATATACTTATTCAAACCCCTCTTTAAGGAGGAATAATGGCAAAGATACTGGTTGTTGACGACGAGAAAAACATCCGCACACTGTATGAGACCGAGTTGAAAGACGAGGGCTACGAAGTAATTACGGCAAGTTCCGCCGTCGAGGCTCTCGAACTCGTTGAAAACGAGATTTTCGACGTGGTCGTGCTGGATATTCGCATGCCCGGCGAGGATGGGATAAGCGCGCTCGAGAAAATGATGGTCAAGCGGCGCGATCTCCCCGTGCTGATAAACAGCGCGTATTCTTCATACAAGAACAACTTTCTAACCTGGCTCGCGGAGGATTACATAATCAAATCCGCCGACCTCACCGAGCTTAAAAAGAAGATTGCGCAAATATTGAGGAAAAAGGGAAAGGCTTGAGGGGCGAGGAACCCAGATGGCGGCGCCGGGCGTTGATATTTATCATCGTTATATCGGCGATAAGGCTTCTGATGCTTCCGGCGATGTCTCTTCAGCCGCAGGACGCCTATTACTGGCAATACGCTAAGCACCTTTCGGTTGGGTATTTCGACCACCCGCCGGTTCACGCCTGGACATGCCGGCTGACAACCGAAATTTTCGGTGATAACGCCTTCGGGATACGTTTTGGCCCCTGGCTTTACGGAGTCGGTCTGTTGTTGTTGGTATTCGCCTTTGCGAAACGAATAGGCGGCGATAAAACGGCTTTTTGGACAGTTGCCGCCGCCGGAGTAACCCCGCTTTTCAGTATCGGGAGCGCAATACTCACTCCCGACCCGCCCCTGCTCTTTTTCTGGACATTATCGGTCTATCTCGGCTATATCGCGCTGGATGACGACCGCCCGTGGATATGGTCGATTGCCGGTTTTGCGGGCGGCCTTGCGATGCTGTCGAAATACACCGCCGTTTTCCTCGGCGCGGGTTTTGCTCTGGCTCTGATTTTCACAGAAACGGGCAGGAAACATCTCAAATCTATCTGGCCCTATCTGGCGATAATAACCGCTGTCATTGCCTTTCTGCCCCAGATAATCTGGAACGCACAGAACGGCTGGGCGAGCTTCGCATATCAATCGACGCGCCGCGCGGGAGAAATATCGAGATGGCGCCTCGATCTTTTCGGCGGGATGCTTGTCTCGCAGATGCTTCTGATTGGCCCGATTCTCTTTATCGGCGTGGTTTGGGCGGGTTTCAAGGGAATCTGGAATGGCCTGTTCGACCGAAATCAAAAATCGCTGTTCCTTTCCGCATTCACACTGCCCGTGCTCGTCTTTTTTACACTCATATCTCTGCTTTATTGGGTGAAAATGAACTGGCTGGCGCCGGCGTATATTACCGGAGCCGTGGCATTTGTCCGGTTGATCGTTCAAAGAGAAAAGGGCGTAAAACTTCTCAAATGGGCCGCCGGTATTGCGGCGCTGGAGACAGTTCTTCTTTATCTCATTATTCTGATTCCGTCGATTCCGCTAACGGGCGAGGCCGCATATTTCGCCGGATGGCGCGAACTGGCGGAGAGAATACAGATCGAGCGCGAAGATATGAGAACCGACCCATTCGTCGCGGGCTGGGGATACAAGGTGTCCTCCGAGCTGCGATTCTATCTTCCGGATAAGCCGGAGACTTTTAGCAGCGAGATATTGGGCTTTCCCGGCCTGAATTACGAATGGTGGACGGACACGGACGGACTTATCGGCAAGGATTGTATCTTCGTGGCCGACAGCAGGGAGCCTTTCCGCGACCCGAAAATACTCGATAGCCATTTCGCGCGTGTGGAGGAGCAGACGGAACTGCAGCCCGAACGCGGCGGAAAAGTCGTAACCACTTACAGAATATGGAGATGTTTTGACTACATCGGTCCGTGAATATTTAAGCCGTGGCTGGAAGTTCGGCATCGTGGGAATATCGGGCTTTCTTGTGAATCAGGGGGGGCTGATGCTTCTCGTGGGAAAGGCCGGTCTCCCCACGTGGCTGGGCGGGCTTATCGCGATAGAGTTATCTATTGTGGTCAACTGGTTTGTCAACGACTCCTGGACGTGGCGCGACCGCAGGGAAAGCCCGCGGATTGTCCGCCTCGGGAAATACAATATCGCGGCGGGGCTTACCGCATTCGGCGTCAACTACCCGCTGCTTCTTCTGTTAAGCGGCGCATTTGGATTGAATTATGCCATCGCGAACGTAGTCGGCATCGGATTGGCCTCCGGCGTAAATTTCCTGATAAATCATCACTGGACATATCGCGAAAGAGAAGTCGAGGCCTGAGTTGACGAGTTTTCGTAAAATAAGGCGTCGTATCGAGATAGCGGCGTTCTCCGTCTTGATGGTTCTTATCCTTATCGTGCTCGGACTTTCGGCGATTTACTGGATAACACCCATTCAGCGAACATTCGTCAAACGGACAATTGCGGCGCTCGACCTTCCAATTAATATCCATTACGACCGGATGGCCGTCGGCTTTCATTTCCTGAATATCGACGGCCTGCTGCTCGATATCCGCGCGGGCGACAGCGAAATACTTGTTCGCGCGGACTCCCTCCGCGCCCGTTTCGATATCGAGCCGCGATTGATACATAAACTGGAGCTTCACCGCCCCGGAGTGAGTATTAATTCGGCGCCGGATAAAACCGCCCGGAAAAGCGATGGCAATCCCCTGGATTTCGACCTGCCCGATTTCCAGATAGATACGCTCCGAATTGTCGAAGGCGAGCTTGCCATATCGGAGTTCTCTCTGGAGGAGTTGATATATTATGGCTCCTTGAACTCCGCGGGGAGGGCGCTCATTATCCGGCCGGATTCGTTAAGCGCATATCTGCCCGGCAGGGGGCGCATCGAGAGCGCTGCCGGCGAGGTTGTGATAAACAGGGGGATAGATATCGATATGGAG
>DAOWNU010000460.1 GCA_030642425.1 bacterium
AAAGACTATATCGGGCGGGAAGTTACGATCCGCGGATGGGTCTATAACAAGCGCGGGCACGGCAAGGTGAGGTTCCTGATCGTGCGCGACGGCACCGGTTTCATTCAGGCGGTGCTTGTCAAGGGCGAATGCCCGGACTCCGCTTTCGAGAATTTTTCGGAACTGACACAGGAATCTTCGATTATTGTAAAGGGCACAATCCGCGAAGAGCCGCGCGCTATCGGCGGTTTCGAGCTGGCGCCGACCGACCTGTCGATAGTCCAGATCGCGGAGGAATACCCTATTCAGCCGAAAGAGCACGGAATAGAATTTCTGCTGGACAACCGCCATATCTGGCTTCGCAGCAAGATTCAGTGGGCAATAATCCGGGTCCGCAACGCGATGATACTCACGATTCGGGAGTATTTGAAGGAAAAAGGCTACATTCTTATCGACACGCCGATTCTCACCGGCTCGGTCGGCGAGGAGAGCGGAACGCTTTTCGAGACCGAGTATTTCGACCTCGGCAAGGCCTATCTCGCCCAGACGGGCCAGCTTTATCTCGAGGCGGCGATGTTCGCGCACAACAAAGTCTATGATTTCGGGCCGACATTCCGCGCGGAGAAATCGAAAACGCGGCGGCATCTCACGGAATTCTGGATGGTGGATGTTGAAACGGCCTTTTTCGACATCGACGACAACATGGATTTCGAGGAAGAGTTTATCAGAAATATCGTGAAGAGAACGGTGGAGCTTTGCCCCGACGAAATGAAGATACTCGAACGCGATGTCGAAAAACTTCTGAAATCCGTCGAGCGGCCATTCGCGAAAATAACCTACGATGCCGCGATAGAGTTGCTGAAGGAGAAAGATGTCGAGATCGAATGGGGCGACGACATCGGCGGCAACGCGGAAACAATAATCTCGGACAGCTTTGGAACGCCCGTGTTTATCCACGACTATCCGAAAAAAAATGCGGCGTTCTACATGAAGGAGCACCCCGAAAGACCCGATCTCGTTCGATGCGCCGATCTTATCGCGCCGGAGGGCGCCGGAGAGATAATCGGCGGGAGCCAGCGCGAGGAGAATATCGACAAGCTTGTCGCGAGGATCCGCGAGGAGGGACTACCCGAAAAAGCCTACGACTGGTATCTGGACCTTCGCAAATATGGCTCGGTGCCGCATTCGGGGTTCGGATTGGGAATCGAAAGGACGGTTGGATGGATTTGCGGCGTGAAACATGTCCGCGAGACGATCCCATTCCCAAGAATGATTTATCGATTGAATCCGTAACTTATATTAACTCGAGGAGATAAAATGAAACTTCGTTTATTTGCAATTGCCTGTTTGATCGGGCTGATCGCCGCTCTCGCCGGCTGCTCGAAAGAAGAAACCGTTCAACAGGAACAGGTGACCACGGAATCCGGGCTTCCGGTTCTGAATTCGACCGCTCTCGATTCCTTTATCACAATTTTTCCGGTTGTCCAGAACATCGTCAACAAATACAGGGACGAACTGCAGAATCTCAACAGTGATAATCCTGTCGATAACGCCAGATCCACACGGATCGAAGAGGAAATCATGACGGAAATGACAGAGGCCGCTATCGATCAGGAATGGTTTTTCGGGATATACCAGAAAGTCATTCTTTCCGCCATGTATATAAACGCTCTTCAAAAGGCCGCCAATTATAAGCCCGAGGTTATTCAAGGGAAAATCGACGAATTGAACGCGATGCTCGCCAGCCCAACAAAT
>DAOWNU010000201.1 GCA_030642425.1 bacterium
CAGGAGAATCGGGCAGCCAGGACTCCGGGAACTGGTCGTGATGATACCACGCGCTCATTTCATATCCCGCGGCAATATCCACGGTAAATTGGCCGAAAACGACCCCGCTTCCCGCAGTAAAACCCATTCTTGCCGCAGGGTCCGGCAGGGGAACGGTGTGATAATGCACCCCAATTCTCAAAGGGACGTTTGGCGGCAAAATATGTTCCGCGCCGAGCCGGAATTCCCAGCAGTCCTCGAGTGCGGCGAATGCGGAATCTTCCTCCCCAAGTGCGGTATATCCGACAAGCTCGGCCTCTGCGACTATTCTGCTCACAACGTAGCCCGGCGGACGGTAGCCAATTCCAATTCCCAGCCGCGAGGGCAGAAAATCGGGATAGAGGCTTTCGCCGAGGTCTGTTTTAGGAATGTAGCGAAGCCCTATCTGCCAGCGGTCGGTGGGCGTGATAGTCGCGGAGATATTGAGCATCGTGCCGGAAAGTTCCGCGGAATAGACCGTGTCGTTGTCGAAAGCGGCCTCCCAGGGATCGGCGTTATGCGTAATAGAGTCGCCCGCCGCAGGGCTGCGGTGCATCTCGATAGTTCCGGAGAGCATCGTTGCCGAAATCCCGATAACGCCATATCCCATGACCGGTTCCGCGATTGCTACCACCGGCCCGGCAAGCCCGCCCTCGCAGTCGATACTCCAGACGCCGAGAAGGACGTCCTGCGTGGGTCCGCTTCGCTCGCGCACCTCCTCGCGGTAGATATAATTCGCGTCGAAAACCGGGGCGTAGCCCGCACCAATCGTCGGCATCCACTCGCCCGCGAAACCGAACGAAGCGAAAACGGCGAAGTTCGCGTATGTCTGCGCGGTGCTGACAAATGGCATCCAGCCGATACGGTCGTCGAATGTGTCGTAAAGCGGCATGGCGCGGTTTTCGCTCACCTGATTCAGGGACGAATAAATCGAGCCGGCTCCTCCCGAAGACGGCATGGCCGACGGCGCCCAGAGGGCATTGCCCGCCCCCACCGGCGGGAGCGCACGCAGGTTGCCCATTCCGAAAGCCGCCGCGTCGGGCGCCGCGACCGGGCCATCGAGTAAATAGGCACCTAAATAGGTATAACCCGATGCTACACACGCGATTAATAGAATTACAATTAAATATCTCATTTTACCTCCGCCGGCAGGGCGTCAGAAGAAATAGTCGAGTTGAACACGCCACCAGGCGCGTTTTTCCAGCACGCGGCTACCCTCGAACTCGCTTTCGGGATCGTAACTATCCCTGATGTCGATATTACTGATTGTCAAAGGCGTATCCACAGTGAGTTTGAAAGTGAGCGAGAGATTCTGTATCAGCCGGTCTTTCACTGCGACCCACCAGCGAAATGCGTCTATCTCGCTCTCCAGAACCGCAAATTCGTTGTCCTCAAAATTCCAGAGCCAGCCCTCATATACAATTGCCTGCCCGGAAACGTTCAGGTGGTCGGTAACATTGATGTCGGCGTTGAGCATAAGCCCGTCGGACATGTCCACCACGCCGCCGACATAAGGGTCGCCATAGACGAGCGGGTCGGCGTTCTCGTAGAACCTCGGCCGCGGGGGATTTCCGAGATAGCTGTGAATGATCGTGAAGCCGAGACGCGAGTATCCCGAAAGGCGCGTTTCGCCCGTGAGCCTTATCTCATCGACAGTGAAGCTTTTCGGCGTGAGGGTATTCTGCTCGCTTCGCCCCTGCCATTTCCGCCACAGCTTGAAAGACAGGTTGTTATTGGCGTAATAATTCGCTTTCAGGACGATCCTCCGATAATCCCCCATGTCCGAGAGCCGTTTGAAGGCGTCGAATTCCAGCGTCGTGGAAAGCTGCCGGAAGGGTCGGGCATAACACTCGAAATAAACGCCGTCCTCGGCCATCGGGCGGGGATTATACTCCGCAAGCGCGGTGAAATCGCCGTTTGTCAGGCGATAGTCGTCCTCGACAAGCGCGCCTTTATATCTGGCGTATTCCGAAAAGCCGCGGTTGTAAGGATTATCGAAATCCAGATCGTAATGCCGGTATAAAAAGAGCACGTTCACGCGGTTCGTTACAAGATGAGCCTTGCCCACGAAGCCGAATGGGTCGTCGCCGATTGGAAGTGGCGAAGTTTTCTCGCCGATAATAGTATCGACCGAGCCGTCGTTGTGCCAGTTCAGCGTGATATTGCTGTCCCTGACAATCTCCGAATACTCCCCGGAGAGCGCGAGTTTGCCGAGCGTCCACAGCCAATGAACTCCTATCGCGGAACGAAAATCCTGCCGGTATGTCGCGGAAAAAAGCTCGGCGTCAACATCCGCGACCTTGGGATTATCCCCGCCGGGAAGGTGATCCGGGTCGATAATAGCGCCCGGCTGAAGATCCCACGGGAGATCGTATTTCGCGCGGTATCCGGTCAGGCCGAGGCGAAGATTGAGAAACGGGCTGACCGTCAGGTCGCCGCCGATAATCGTCTCCCTAACTCTCTGATCCCAATTCGGCAGGTCCGTAATAAGCTCGGCGAAGGCGGTCGTGTCCGCCTGGAAAGTCGTATCGACGGAAAAAATCGTGTCCGCGACAATAATCGTGTCTATCGAGAATTCGGTCGTGTCGATAATGAGTATCGCATCCTTGTCTCTGCTGGAGAAAAAGATCGTCGGTTCGAGCGGGCCGTATCTGACCTCCAGTGCGGCTCCGCGAAGAGCGTAAGTCTGCGAGTTGGTCAAGTCGGGATAGATACCGAGCTTTCTGCTGTCGAAGCCCGTTCCGGAACGCCGGGAGGTGAAATAATCGCCGCTGTTGAAAGTAACGCCCTCGCCAAAACCCGCCGAGAAATCGCCCAGAACAAACCGCCGGATACGGATCGGCCCAACGTCGTATCGGGTGAGTCCGATATATAATTTGCCGTCCGGATAGGCGAGTGGATTTGCCCAATGCGCGTTCTCGATGTTCTCGCCGGAATCGCGGCTAAAACGGATGCCCTCCGATAGCGGGCCGTTGTTCACGCGGAGTTTGAATGAAGAATACGGCTCATTTTCTCCCGCCTCTCCGCCGAAACGCGCCTGCGAATAGCCTCCGGTGAACCATCGAATTGGCTTCGGTTTGCCGTATCCGATATAGCTTCTAACCGAGACATAGCCGCGCGCGGAAAGGCCCTTGATAGAGCGAAGCTGTCGGCGATCCTTGATTGTTCCGATTTCCCTGCGGTGGCGCAGAAGCGCGATGGCGTCGGTCGGATCGACGTTCTGCAGGGCGATAAGGTCGCGGTATCCGAGCTTGGAAATTACCGGACGCTCGCGGATCGCGTCGATCCATTCATCGACAACCTCGTTGTCCACACTCTCCCCACCGAGCCAGTCGCCGATACGGAAATAGAGCGAATCGATCCTTTGAAGCGCGGACTGCTCGCGCGTGATTTTCCCGATAGAGACAAGCGGCTTTATCCGCGCGAACTCCTCCGGGGAAAAAACGCCCAGATCGAGAAGGTCATAAATGCTCTCGAAACCGCCGCCGAAACACATTCTCTCGCAGATAGCGTTTTTCTGTTCCTCTGTTATCGGAAGCTGTTCGAGGTCTTCGCAATTGCCGAAAACCAGATCGACCTGCTGCCCGGCAAGCGCAACGGAGAGAAGGATCAACAGGGCAATTATGTTTTTAGCGCGCAAGATCGAACCCCAGTGTTACGGTGTGCGAAATCGGCAGCACAGGATGGCTTTTCAATGCGTAATCGAAGCGGAAAACATTATAGTTTAGCCCTATCCCGCCGGTGACCCTGTCCGGGTTGGTCGCCGCGCCGAGCCGGAACTCGATCATCTCGTGAGGCTGCATGGACACGCCGAGGTTATAGTCGAAATCGACTCCGGCCTCCCTGCGCACGTGAAATGCGATGGTCGTGTTGTTATATGGCGAATAGGCGATAAGGCCCGTTACCGCGCGCGGAATCTCGATATCGCCGCTTATGCCCATATTCGTTGCGGTCAGGTTCTCCGCGAGAACGCGAATCCGCGTTCGCTCGTAGATTATGGCTTCTGCGGCGAGGTCTATTGTGAAGCCCATCGCAGAGCCGAGTTCCGTTCCGGATACGCTCGGTTCGTAAGAGAGTGAAAGCAGATTTGCTTTTGCGGCGAGACCCAGTTCGGTGTGGATATCCGAAAAAAGCGGACGTGAATAGCCCAGCGAGAATTTTGTTTCTCCGGAAAGATTCTCGACGGAGAAAGAAGACACATCGATTATTGCCCTGCCGTATTTCTCGTTCGTCCATGAGGCCCAGGCGCAAAGCTCGTCGAAATCGGAATGGTTGAATGAGCGTCGATAGCCGCCGCCCGCGGATATGCCTTCGCCGCCGAAAAGCGAGGCCGGCCCGAATCCGACTGCCGGGGTAATATCGCCCATTCCAGACGAAACAGCGTCCGGAGTGGGGGTCTCGAAAACCGCCGGCGCGTAGGATGCCGCAATCAGGCCGATTAGTATTAAGATAAATAGTCTTCTCATTTCAACACGCTCCCAACGGCTATTGTTGCTGTTTTCGATTCCCGCTCGCCGCCCGTGCTAACCGATTGCAGGTGAAGCATATACACACCGTGGCGCACGAATTGGCCGGTCTCGTCGCGGCCATCCCAATCGAGCTGGATCACGCCGACAGGCGTCGCGTCGAAAAGCGTGGCGACACTGCGACCCATGCGGTCATAGACGCGCAG
>DAOWNU010000225.1 GCA_030642425.1 bacterium
CCCATTTTCGCCCGGATTAGATATACGCCGCTGCCGACGGATTCGTCGGGAGACCATACTAATTCGTTTATCGGTGCTTGGTTATCTATGCCCGGTATTCCACCTTGACCCCTCGATCCCTCGAATCCTCGAACCCTTTTTCCGTTAATATCGAAAATCTCCACGCGGGAGGGTCTCAGACCCTCCCCTACAGAAATCCTCACCGCTGAATTGAAGGGATTTGGATAGGCGCTTATTTCCGGCGTTTCCGGCATATGCGGGGATTCGGCAATACCGTCGGCGCACGTGTAGAATGTCCATGACGTATCTCCGGTCATAGGAGGGCTGTCATTATCGCTGGCCGATACCGATACATTATAAGTAGAATTCGCGGTAAAATCGCAATAACTAAGCTCACAACCGCCGATTAGCGGGTGGATCGAATAATCCGTATAGTCTATCGTATCTTCATTTATAATAAGTAATACCGTACTTATATCGACACCTTCTTCATAATCCTTTATACCAATATGGACGCACGTGTCAGAATCAACCGTATCTGAGGGCAAGGGGAATATATCTGTAAAAATTGGAGGACCAGAATGAGGATAACACAGTAATCTAATATATATTACTTCGTTATTGCTAAAACTCGCGTGATTATAATCATTCATACAGGAATAATCAAATGGATAACCCCCACTATCTATAACTGCGAACCAAAAGCAAGAATCTGTGAGGGGTAAAGAATCGGGATCCCAAAATAAAACTAATTCAGAGTCCGGTTCGAAAACATCTATTGTCCAGTCATTTATCGAATAATCTGTTCCTTTTATGTCGGTTGAAAGCGCCGGAGACTCAGGATGTGCGGGATCGAACAACGGGAAATATGCCTTTGCTATTCCCGGAAACAGGAATTGAGGCACGTCGAGACCAAGATCGAATAAATCTGTTCCGCTACTGTTCAGGCCAAATGTTAGAATTGTTTCGGATGTTTCTGCTTCATCGATGGAAAGTAACCTTAACTCATATTCAAATTCCGGCAACTGGCCATAAGCTAATACCGTAATCAGAAAACACAATATTATCCCTATTTTCCTCATAATCTCCCCTAATTCCTTTTTTTATGCGGCTTTCGCGGAGATGTAGTTACCGCAAATATACAATCCTTCTTGTCGTTGTATTATCGCCCACCGTCGCCCGGATTAGATAAACGCCGCTACCGACGGATTCGTCGGGAAACCATACGAATTCGCTTATCGGCGCTCGGTTATCGGCGTTCGGTATTCCCCCGTGAACCCTCGACCCCTCGAACCCTCGAACCCTTTTTCCGTTAATATCGAATATCTCAACGCGGGAGGGTCTCAGACCCTCCACTACAGAAATCCTCACCGCCGAATTAAAGGGATTTGGATAGGCGGAAATCGCCATCGCCCCCGGTCTCTCGACAGCCCCTTCCCGGACGCGCGAAGTTATATCCCCGCCGAATTTGAGTATCCAGAAATCGTTGTTGCCATTCATAAATGTCTTTCCGGCCACGACAATCCCGGTATCTTCGAGCTGAACCGCCGAATATGCGACATCGTCCCCGAGGCTACCGTAGGAACGCGTCCATAGTGTATCGAGATAATCGTCCGTTTTCAGGATATAGAACTCGATGTTGCTCGATTGCTCTATGCTTCCCGCGACAAGAAGGCCGCCGTCCAATGCCGGGGCAATCGAATGCGCGGTGTAGTTGCTCATCCCCCCGTAGCTTTTCGCACGGACTGAATCGCCGTCCGAATCGATCTCGAACAGGTAGATATTGCTGAATATCGGTATGCCGTATGTATAAGAATTTCCGGCGATAACGAATCCGCCGCCTAAAATCTCGACAATGCCGGTCGCCTTCTCAGAATAGCTGCCGCCGTAATGCCTCGCCCAAACAGAATCGCCGGTCGCATCGAGCTTCATGACGAAATAATCGTCTCTTCCAAAATCACCTTCGGTCGAATAGCCCGCAACCATATATCCACCGGCGAGAACCGGGATCACGGCGGTGGCGATAGTGTTCGCGGCGTAGTTTCCTGTCCATTCGGCATCGCCATCGGAATTCGTCTTGACAATGAACGCGCTTTCCGAACCCGCATCGCCCGCGTAACCCGCCATGATATAGCCGCCGTCGGGAGTCGCGGCGACCGCAAGCCCGTGCTCGTTACCGCCGGTTCCAAAAGTCCGCGTCCAGAGCGTGTCGCCGCTGTCGTCCAACTTGACAAGCCACAGATCGCTTCCACCCGCGCCGAACGACTCAGTCGATCCGGTGAAAATGAATGTGGAGTCCGGCAGTCCGATAACCGCCTGGGCATCGTCGTCGCCCGCGCCGCCGAGAGTGACACCCCAGACAGGCGAGCTTCCCGCGACCGTTCTCACAATAAACGCGTCGCTGTCGAGAGTGTAAGACCGGCGGCTGTGGCCCACTGCGACACACCCAAATCCCGGGGCGGGAGCGACCGAGTTCGCAACCTGATCGCCGACGCCGCCAAATGTTCTGGCCCAGCCATCCACGATACCGGAATAGAGACTCTTCTCGACTTTCGGGCTTTCTCCCGACGCGTAAGTCGCGGAAACGCCGTAGGTATAATAGATCAACTCCCCGGTTCCGCTATCCTCGAAGGCCAGAGTGGGCGTGGTCCCGACAAGCTCGTAAGTTGTGGTCGTCGTTTTTCTGTATATACTATAATGAAGAATCGATTCGGTAATAAAAGGCGGAACTTCCCATTCGAGGCTTATCCCGCCACCGCCCAACGCCCGAGCACTGAGATTTAAGGGGGGCCTGCGCGTGACAACCGGCGGCATAATCCCGCTGGCCTGATGTCCGACTATGTTGAACCCCTCCGGCATCCCGCCGGGAAGAGAATACCAGCCGTTGGCATAGCCGCCCCAGCCCATGTTCAGATGATACTCGCCGCTCGTCATGAAGCCGTCGGCAACGATAGCATGGCCGCCGCTACCCATGCCCCATATTCCCAATTCGGCGGGCCTCGTCTCGATCATATCATCTTCGAGCACATCGTAGAAATCCGACGCCATGATCGTTATGCTGTTAGCCTCGTCATAATCGAAAAAATCGAGGAGCGCCTCGGGAACCCATCGGGTGTCGGACGAAGAACCATCCGAAGAATAATCCATCACCGTAGCGACACCGCAGGCATAGGAAAGCCTTCCAACCGTCTCGATATCCGGCGAACTTCCGCTGGCGTTATAATCTATCGTGTCCATACTCGCCGCGGGCGCGTCGATCCATATCGACGGGCTTGTCGCCGTGGAATTATAGCTGTCGCCGCTATCGAAATGCACCGAAGGCGGCCATTCCCAATAATCGATAATCATCCCGGTGCCGTGGCGACACAGCCCACAACAGACCTTTCGTCGGTTTCGGGGTCGATTGGGCAATAGTTATTGAACGGCGACCCTTGATTCCAGTTCGAATCGAGCCAGGGGCCATGGACCGAAGTTGTCGAAAGGCTCTCGATTAGGCCCTTGTCGCGGGCGAGATACTGTTTCCACAACGCATTGTTGTTTTTGATTACCGGGGATTCCGTAGTCGGGATAGCCTGCAGGCGGTTGAGCATGTCCAGTTCGAGTATGTCCAGAAGAACGTTCCGCGGCGATCTTTCGAAATCGAAATTGTTTTTGAACGAGAATGCGATTACCGGGCGAATATCGCTGTCCGCCGACAGGGCAATGAACCCCGACGGTTCGAGCGTGGCTACGAACGCGAATTTTTTTCCGGAATTGCCGTTCACGAGCGGCTCTATCCCGACTATCCGAAAGCCCTGACCGCTCCACGGGGCAAGGCCGATTTCGGCGCGGGCAAATTGGCGATAGCTATCGAGATGAAGCCGCGCGGCGATTCCCGCGTCCTCGATATTTATGGGTATCGCGGCGCACGAGATTGCGATTGCTGTCGATAAGATTGCGATTTGGACTGTCTTGTGGGAACTGCTCTTCATATTTTCTCCAGACGTTGATTTTAAAGGCGCGAAGTCTTTTCCGAATTAAACGGTCAGGTAATAATATATATGTGTCGGTAGGTTTTCAAGGTTAGAATTGACGGTGGGATAAAAAAGGGGCGACCATCGGTCGCCCCCATTCTACATACAACATTCTACATCAATAGCTCACCATCACCGGACCCGCGAATTCGCCTTCGATACCGCCCTGGACACCGCAGACCCATTAATATTAGTCTTTGCCCGCCACGATATTGTTATCCGCGTATTGCTCCTCGATAAGATTCGTAG
>DAOWNU010000007.1 GCA_030642425.1 bacterium
CCGAAAGCTTCTCGCGCCTGATCGACTGGGAAAATCTTTCCGAAATACTCGCGGAAGTCTTTGAATCGCGGGGCCTCGAGACCGAAAAACTTCTCGAACTTCCAACAGAACCAGACCAGTTGCTTGCCGGACAGTGGAAGGCCTTCGAAACAACCGCATCCCTCTGGAAAAATGAGCATCGACAGCGGATAATCGAGCTTATCGCGGCCCTCGAAGAGTTCCCGGGGCTTGCCGATTCCGCGGACGAATTGGGCATTATAATCGAGAAATTGCTCTTCTGCGATCTGGATTCGGAGAACCCGTCGAGTTTTATAGCGCTCGAAAAGATGTTATTCGATCCGGAAAAAGGGTTTCGCCGATTCGGTCATGTCGGAAAAGCCGCTAACTGGCCAAAATCTACAATAAGGGCCGCTCAAAAAGCGGTCAACGAAGTTTGCGATGCGTTTTCTGAAATATCCCCTTTTCTTCCCCGTGAGCCGAACGAGAAAGACAGGGAAAATGCCGAAGCGACGATTCTCCTCGCGCGGCTCTACGAAGCGTTTATCGAGGCCGAGGGCGAGAATCTCCCACCTAATTTCGCGCTTCATTTCAGGGATTTGATCAACGCCGCAGATAAAATCGCCGGAAACGACCGAATTGCAGAATCGATTACTAAAAATCTTTGGGGGCTGCTCGTCGATGAGTTTCAGGACACGGACCCAGTTCAGTGGCGGATAATAAGAAGGCTTGCGGACAGAATCGGCGGCGGCCTTTTCTGGGTCGGCGATCCAAAGCAGTCCATATACAGTTTCAGGGGCGCGGATGTTTCAAATATCTCGAGGGCCGGAGAGTGGGTTTCCAAAAGGTCGGGTGGGATCATACCGATGGGAGACAATTTCCGCTCGACTCCCGACGTGCTCAGATTCATAAACCATCTCGGAAACGGTATGTTCTCCGATTTTCAGCCGATCGATCTCGATTTTTACGCCTCGCCGCAACCTCTTGTGACCATGCGGGAACTTCCGGCGGGCTATCGCGGAAGTGTGGAAATACTGATTTCAACCGGAAAACCGGAGAACGCCGAAGCCGAACTTCTGGCACGCCGGATATGGGCCGCAAAGAACGGCGATATCGGCGGCGAGGGCAAGCTCCTCGTGGCCGAAAACGGCGCGCTCCGCGACGCCGACTGGGAGGATCTTGCCGTTCTCTATCCCACGCGCAGCATTCTCGATCCGCTTCGCGATGCCCTGCTCGCGAGGGATATTCCGCATTTCGTGATAGGCGGTCAGGGCTTCTACGACACAGAGGAGATAAGCTCCGCGCTCGATTTGCTCCTTTATCTTGACGACCCCCGCGATATTTCCGCCTTGCTCGGGCTTCTGCGCGGAAATTTATTTGCCCTGCCGGATACGGTTATTTTCGCGGCATCGATTGCAGGTTCCGGTAGCATCCGCGCCGGACTGGATATTGTTTCGGATAGAACCGATCCCGGGGCGGCTCGACTTCTCACACCAGAAGAGATCGCGCTCGCCGAAGATTGTGTCGATTCGCTTTCGGAATTCGAACGGCTCCGGGATTCTTTGCCGCCGTCCCGCCTGCTGTCCCATGCCCTTGCAGAACGGGGTGCGTGGATCGCTTTCCGGGGGATGCTCAACGGAACACAGCGTGTTGCAAATCTCGAAAAACTGCTGAGAATATGTTCCGGTCTCGACAGCCGCGGTCTTGGACACGCGGCGTCATATTTTAGAGATATTCTTCGGGCGGAAGAAAAAGAACGTGATGCGGCCGTTAGATCGGAGGGCACAAATGCCGTGCGGCTGATGACCGTGCATCAATCGAAGGGCCTCGAATTTCCAATCGTTTTCGTCTGCAACCTTTCCAAAAGCCGCAGAGGGGGAAGTAAAGAAAAGCTCCAGTTCGACAGGGAATTCGGTATCTGTCTTTCCACAGATCGGCACAAAACGAACGAGGATGCGAGGTTTGAATTGCTACTTCGCAGGTTGTCCGTAATGCGCGAGGACGCAGAGACGAGACGAATATTGTATGTTGCGGCGACCAGAGCGCGGGATCATCTGATACTATCGGGGAAAAAATTCGGCGGTGTTTATATGGGCCTCGTCGCGGAATCGCTCGATATCGACCCGCCGGAATCGGGCAGAAAAAGAATGGAGATAGAGACAAAAGAGGGGCCGGTCGAGATAGTGGTCTCTGCCGGAGTGAAAAGCTGGCCGGTTCCCCCTGCGGAAAAATCCCCCGATGTTAGGCTTTTCACCGATATTGCCGATGGTTTCAGGATTGAAGGGGCCGCTCCATCCGGGGCCGCGCCGATTGGTGCAGAAAAGGGAAGATGGCATATCCGCGCGACCGATCTGCATCGCTATGCCGGATGTTCCCGCGCGATGCTTTTCGACGACCTCCTCGGCCCTCCAATTGTTGAAGGTGGCAGGGGGCCGCAATGGGGAACACTTGTCCATAATTTTTTCGAGTTTTTGCCCTCGCCGCTTCCGGGCAAAGACATCATCCGGGAGATCGCCCGAAAGGCTGTCGAACGTTCATCATTCGGCGAGGATCATATCGAAGAGCTGTGGAAACTCACGGAACGCGAGGTCGTGCGTTCGGTTTTCGACCGGAGTGCGAAAAAAATCCTCAAAGAGGAGCGTATCGTTCTCAATTTTGAAGATTTCCTTATAACCGGCGCTATCGACCGGCTTTGGCTCGACGACGGCGGCTGGCACATTGTCGATTTCAAAACGGACGCGGTCGTCGGTTCGGAAAGATTGGAGAAGCTCCGGCAGTATGCGCCCCAGATCGCGGCCTACAGGCTCGCGCTTTCTATCGCGGAGAATATCACGGAATGCGAGATACGGGCGTCGATCCTGTTCACTCATCAACCGGCGGAACTATTGGCGGTCCCCGAAATCGACCTTAAAACGATCCTGAAAAAAGTAAGGGCGACCCTCGAAGGAGAGCCGCCCGAAATAGACGGGACCGCCTGTAAAAGCTGTCCACGCCGGACAATTTGCGAAAAAACTTAGTTGCCGCCCTGCGGAGTCTCCGTCAGAATCGCCTCTTTAAGTGTAGCATTGTCAATCGTTATTGTGGCCTCATCGACAAGGGATTGGATATATCCGATGGCCCTTTGCTGCGCAAGGCTATTCGTAAGCTGCTGCTGAAGTTCCTTCGAGATATTTTCGAACTCGACCTTTTGTGAGGGATTCTTCGCTACAACCATAATGAAATGAAATCCCGCGTTGGTCTGGATCGGGCCGGCCCATTTGCCCTCGGCGACATCTTTTATCTGATCGTAGATGCCCTGAGAAAGTTGGTTTATGGGGATGACTCCGAGATCGCCCGAACGTGCGCCGTTGGGTATTCCGGGATATTCTACAATTACCTCGTCGAAACTGCTCTTGTCAAGAGCCTTTTCCACCAGATTAGCCTCGTCGGTTGTGGCGACGATTATCTGCTTCAACTCGAGAGATGGCGCGGAATAGAACACGGATTCGTTTGCCGCATAGTATTCCCGAGCCTGTTCCTCGGTCACCAGTTCTGTGCCCTGCCGGACCTGAATAATCAGGAAATCCGCGAGAATGGATTCTTCGGAATTCTGTGTTGCCTTTTGGACGATGGCCACCGTGTCCATCTGCAAAGACTTTGCCTGAATGGCGAGCAGTTTGCGCTGGATAATCTGATCCAGAACCTGCTGAACGCCATCCTTCGTTGTGGCGATCTCGAGGCGATCCTGTGGCAAAGTTCTGATCTCGGCCTGCAGTTCGTTGAGAGTAATAACGATTTCATCGTTCACCCTTGCAACTACTTTCTCGCCTTCGATCTGTCCAAAAACCAAGCTCATCAACGAGCAAAGAAGAAAAAATACGAGTGTTACATTTTTCATTAGCCCTCCTTATTGTGGCTAAGTTTGATTATGATTTATTCACACATTTAACTAATAAAAACGATTCTTATAGCTACGATAGCCAGCAATCCCGCGAATACCCATTTGAAAACGCCGGCTTTGAATTTTTTATGTAATCCCGCCCCGATCATCGCGCCTATTGCAGCCGGGATGCCAAGCAAAAGGGCTTCCGGGATACATACAAAACCAAGGCTGTCCGGCGGTCTGCCCTCGATATTCATCCCCCAGAAAATGTGCCCTATCACCGCGCTTGTGCTCGTAACAACAACCATCGCGGAAGAAGTTCCCGCCGCCCGTTCGGTTTTCATCCCGAGAACACCGGCCATCAAAGGCACAGCGAATATACCTCCGCCGACCCCGACAGTCGCCGAAACAATGCCGATCACAAAACCCGCAAGTGGAAGCCACCATCTGGCTTTCTTGTAGTCCGCTTCCTCTGAAGAAAACTTTAAAGTAACCATCCTTATTGCGGCTATAAAAAGAACGATACCAATAACAACGGTCAAAACGCCGCCGGGCAGTTTTTTTATTACAAGTCCGCCAAAAAAAGCCCCGAGCAAAGCCCCCGGCGAAAGCCACGCCCAAACCGGAATCGAGATGTGAGAAAGCCGCCAATGCCGGATCGCGCCGGCCAACCCGGTGAACACGATGGCGCCCTTACTTGTTCCTACGCTCAGCTTGGGCAATAATTCCAAAGAGCAACTGCCGGCAAGAAAAAAAAGTAGAACAGGCATAAATATTCCACCGCCGCCTATCCCCAGATAACCCGCCAATATCCCCGCGAGAAAGCCGATGGGTATCAGAAAAATACTCTCCAAGTTACAACTGCCTTACCTAATGATCTTCCGACGGTTCCAGATAACTAAGATAGGAATCCCTGTTTCCGATGAGTTCTATTGCCTGCTGGATCATCGGGTCGTTCGGCAGAATAACATATTGATAATTGGCGTCTTCTCCCCACAGCGCGGTAACGATCTCGCGCCGGAGCGCGCGCTCGACATAATCGCGGTTATTGTCGAGATCGTGCTTTTTCTCGGCCTCGATCGCTTCCTGAAGCGCCCCGATACTCGATAGAACGTCCTCGCCATATTCCAGTTTCACAACGGAAGATTCGACATTCGCCAGCATGATCTCCGGAATGCACCTGTAAGTGAAATCGCGCTCCGCGAGATAGTCGGAGAACACGCCGTAAAGTTCGTCCTCGACCTCGAAATCCGGCGGAATGTCCGTGTGCTCGGCGGTATATTGAACGGCAAAATCAAAGAACATACTTTTTCTTTCCAATTCGATGGCCACACGGGAAAGTTTATCGCTTTCGGCAATAATATCCGGTGTGATCCCGCCGCCGCCATAGACTTTACGACCACTTACCGTGTAGAAAATCGGCGCGTCCTTTGGAATACTGTCCTCTTCCTCCTCGATATACTCATCTCCATTTTCCCACCATTTATCGGGGACCTCGCCCTCCTCTTCCTCTAATTCTTTATCGCTCTCATCCTCTTCGGGGGTAAGAACGACCGATTCCCCGCGTTTCAAATAATCTTCCTTCTGAATATTCCTGCCCGAAGCGATATAATAATGTGCAGTGGTAATTTTCAACGCTTCGCCGTCGGTAAATGGGATTACGCTCTGAACAAGGCCTTTTCCGAAAGTGCGGGTTCCGAGGATTATTCCCCTATCGTGATCCTGTATAGCGCCGGATACGATCTCGCTCGCGGATGCGCTTCCACCGTTGACAAGAACCACCAGTGGGCCTTCCGTATAAAGAGAACCCCATCTGACCAGATATTCCCTGTATTGCGATTGGCTTTTGCCCTGAGTATAAACAATAAGGTCGCTTGGGTTCAGGAAAACGCTGGCAACTTCCACAGCTTGCGAGAGAAGCCCGCCCGGGTTCGAGCGAAGATCGAAAATCAGGCCTTTCATTCCGAGGCTGCTCAACGAATCTACAGCCGCGCGCACCTCCGGGCCGGCATCGTCCGAAAAACGGGCCAGGCGGATATATCCGATAGAATCCTCGGTCATTCCAGAGAAGGGAACGGCTTCGATATGTATAATAGCGCGTGTTATTGTATAATCTATCGGCTCCGGTTCGCCCACTCGAACAATTGTAATTGTAACCTGAGTTTCCGGCTCGCCTCGAAGAACCTCCACCGCATCTTCGGTTGTCATTCCCCTGGTGGGGTCGCCATCGATAGAGACTATTTTATCGCCGGCCTTCAGTCCGAGACGGTAAGCAGGCGTTCCTTCCATGGGTGAAATAACGGTCAGCACATTGTCCCTCATGCCGATAATTATCCCAAGCCCGCCGAATTCGCCACGCGTGCTTGTTTTTAGGTCGTCGGCATCCTTGCGCGTCATGAAAACCGTATGCTGATCCAATCCGCTCAGAAGACCCCGAACACCGGCCATAACAAGTTTATGCGTGTCGATAGGGTCCACATATTTCTCATAGACTTCCTCGATTATTCTTGTTAGAAGCCTAATATCCTTCAACAGATTGCTGTTCGAAGTTCTGGCAAAGGTTATTGCCGCCATAACAAGGAATATCACAAATATTGTAGTAAGGAGCGTTCTCTTTTTCAATTTATGCCTCCCGATCCCCGGTTATAATTTTTTCGCCAGGAACCTTTCTAATATATTTCGCACATGAGTTGCCGTTTCCTCGAGGCGTTCGCGGCTTTCCACAACAGCGAACCTTTCGGGATGTCGCTCGCTCAACTCGAGAAATGCGCTTCGGACAACTCTTAAAAAATTGATCCCCTCTTTCTCCAATCGATCCGGGCTTCTCCTGCCCATTCTCGAGAAGGCCTTATCTTCGGGGATATCGATCAATATTGTCAAATCGGGCCATCGGGGGATGACAAGTTCGTTCAAGCTTTCAACAAGCTCGATTCCCAACCCGCGCCCCGCGCCCTGATATGCCGTAGAGCTATCTGCAAAACGGTCGCATAAAACTACTCCGTCCCTTTCGAGATGCGGGGCGATTATCTCGGCGCTGTGCTGGTGCCTCGATGCCAGATACAATAGCAGTTCAGCCATTGGGGTTACGCATCCACCGAGAGAAACGTCCAGAAGGACGTTCCGGATTCGTTCTGCAAGTTTTGTGCCACCCGGTTCGCGAGTTGTTATTACGTCGAATTCTCTGGAGCGCAGGAATTCCGCCGCGAGTTCCATCTGTGTGGATTTCCCGGAACCGTCGATGCCTTCGAAGGTTATAAAAATTCCCTTGTTCGTTTCGGCCTTCATATTAAACACAATAATAGGGCGGATTGTGCGAATGTCAAGTGTGAAGAAAAAGCGTGAGTTTCTCAAAAAAAAAGCCGCCAAAAAGGGCGGCTTTTTTCTCATTCGACTCGTTAGTCTTTACGGTGCAGAGGCCTTGGCTTTCAAGTCAATCCTGATTATCTGACTGTCAATATATGTGCTAACATCCGTGGGCAGGTGAAGTTGCAGCCAGAGATTGTCCGTGCGGTCCACACTGTCCGCAGAAGCGTCAAGTATTCCCCATCCGAGCGGGCCATATAAAGTGTCCGGATCAGTCACGCGACCCGTTGCCCAGGTGAAACCCGAATCGAAGACCGCATCGGTGAGCGGGAATGTGACCGGTGGGGTTGGGTCATTGTTGAACCGCGCCCTTAAGGCATATCTATCATAACTCGCAGTATTGCCGATAGTCCAGCCGGTGGCAGGATAGCCCTTTATCCCCATATCGATGGCCACAGTTCCGTTATTCTTGACAATAAAGAGGTCGCCGGCTTCCATAGTAGCCGTATAGCCCATAGTGAGGCTATCCTCGATAGTCCAGTCGTTGCTGTCGGCCTGATTGACCACCACCCACTCGAGGATCTGCTCCTCATATCTCGCCCAGGCCTGATAATCCGGCGTAGTGGGCCAGTCCTCGACATTTCCGGGAAGGTCGTATGCCCGGCAACGGAAGAAATAAGTTGTATCCTCGCAAATGGTATCGCCGGGGCCGAGGCCGTATGTCGGTCCGAAAATATCACTTATCAAGACAGTTTGGACATACCAATCCTCCCATGTTCCACCGAGATTGATCCGATACTGAACGTCATAGAACCGAATCCCCCAGCCGTAACCATCCTCGATAGTAGTATCGGCGCCGCCCCAGCTAATCGGGAAGTTCGGAGCGCTCGATATCGTGTCCGCCCCCAGGTCGTCCACGGAAGTTATGGGATGGCGTTCGTCCCAATCGACCTTACGGTAACCCGTGCGGTGAATGAAGGTGGTGCCATCGGTGAGGAAGGAATCGGTAACATGGCTGGCGTTGCCGAGGTTGTCGGACAACTGATATCCGGTTGTCGACATCCTGGCGCCGCGCTCCGTGCCGCCGTTTGTTACAGCTCCCCAGCGAAGCTGGAAGCCGCCGCCCGAAGGCCAGTCGGCAATTAGGACAGCCGCAAGAACTCCAACGATTATTACTGCAAACCATACGTTTTTCATTATACCCTCCAGTATTTATTTACAATATAGTATTTCAAATTCACTTCCGCAAGAGTTTTTTTACGGTAATTGTCCAGGTTGAGGAGCGCCTACCCAGATATTGCCCATAGAATCTGTATTCAACGCGCCGGGAACGGGACTACTGACGGATGTATATCTATCGATCACATTGTGACTCACCACCAAATTCGCTCCGGTATCGTTGAGATCGACTCCCGCGCCATTCGCGTAGAGGTTATTGTGAACCACGAGGTAATTACCGCTGCCGAGCCACAGACCGTCATTCTGGTTCCGGTATATAACGTTGTTATCGATAGACATCTTGTCTATCATCTCGAGGTTCATACCGCTCACGACGGCCCCGTCGAAATACCGTTCGACCACATTATCTTTAATCAGGCCGTGACATCCGGTTCCTCCAACCATCACAATCCCTGGAACACCGATGTCATAATCCGTGCCGTCTATGTGATTACCGATGATATTCACCTCGAACGGGCCATCCGTGGAGTGAGCCGAAACAGCGGCTTCGCCCTCACTGCCACACCATAATATATCATTGGAGAGGATAGTGACTATAGCGTTGGTCAATATGATCGCACCGGGTCTGCGGTCGACGAAGTGGTTGGCCTTTATCTCAGCGCGGCCAGCCAATATGTCTATCGCGGGCCCTGCGGAACCACCCTCGAAATTGTTCTTGAACAGATTGGTCTCGACGTAAATCTCCCCCTCATCTACTGTTATCGCACCGCCCATGAAGAGATTACCGGTGAACTCGCCCATACTGCCCATTCCAACGATAGTGAACATGTTCATGATTATACAGTTCGACAGCTTGCAAACACCCGAGGCGTTGACTGGGACCTCTATCATGCAATCGTGGATAAGCGCGTGGTTGCTAACAGTGAGGCTCACCATGCCGGGGTCTCCCGAGAAATCACAGTAGCCGAAAGACGCTCCCAATACCGAAACATTATCCGAGAATTTGCACTCGCTCACAGTTGCGTCATTAAATGTTACCGTCCCGTCCTCGAAACGTAGATGGAAGGCATACCCCTGAATAGTAAGTGCTCCGCTTATGGTGGTGTTATTTGACCCCGAGCCCCTTATATGAACGTTACTCCCCAGCGTCGGCGCTCCGGTAACAGAATAGTTTCCGGGAGCTATATCGATGAGCACATCCGTCCACCCATTAACCGTAATAGCGTTTAGTGCGTCGTCAATCGTTGTGAAGTCGGCGTTGTTCCCTCCCACGGTTATTACATACAGCGGTTCCCAATCTGTGCGGAAGGTGGAATCGGCGCTTAACCGAACGCCACCTTTAACGCGCAAGCTATCGGTGATATTGACAGTGTTTAACCAGGACTCGATAGAGCCTACGATAAGCTCACCGTGGATATCAAGGTTATCCGCAACGACTACTGTGTCCGTTTCGTTGGGCAAAGTATTGGCCCACAATGTATCGAAGCGCACAGAGCCACCGCCGGACTGGGCCTGCCAATCGAAGTCCGTTCCGTCGTAAACGAGGACATCGCCCGCAGCGGCAGGTCCGCTGCCGTCACTATCGATAATCCAGGTTCCCTGACTGAGATCAAGGACTCCGTTGATGCCGACGTTGCCGACGAAGTAACCTGCCCAATTTGTGGGTACCAACGGGCTGTTGACTATAGCATAAATGCCGTATTCGATGCCCGTTCCAGCATTCTGAGCGTCGAAGTAACCGCCATAAGCGTCGCCTGTCGAGGTAACTTCGAATATCGTCCCACGGGATTGTAATCCGTACGCAGTACCGGGGACATTCCCGGAAGCACATGTTCCTTCCGTCAAAGTTCCGGTTGCGTTACCGTTGCCGTCGTTGAAACCGTGAGTTTGAATACCGCCCGCTACGGCGGGACCGTGGTGTTTGCCCTGGAAATAGCCGCCCCAGGCGTCGTCCGCAACGGTCTCTCCGGTCGAACTAACGCCAGTCGCGATATTACCGGCGGAGAACGCATCGACCATGAGTCCTATCGCCCAATCCGTTATGGCCATGCTATTATTAGTCGCGTTGATATACTGAGCAACGAGGTCCCCGGAGGCGACAGTATTGGTAACATACAATAGAGTATCGTTCGTCCTACCTCTGAACAGGCCGCTGCCGTCGACGATGATAGAGTCGGTAATCAAGATAGAATTCCCGACCGCCTGAATGGAATCGGCGATAAGCTCGCCCATAACCTTCAGGGCCTCGGAAACGACAACTGTATCGTGGCGTGTGGCGTTGATTGTATCGAAAACGACTACGCCGGCGGGAACGTCCGTCCAGCTGACATCGGAGCCGTTCGTTGAGAGCACCTGACCTGCAGTTCCGAAACCGGCACCGTCGTGGATTCCAGCAATCAGATAAACGTCGCCGTCCTCTTCGACAGTAAATACGTCGATGCCGCCCGAGTTACGGACTATGAACTTAGCGTTGGTTTCGTCATCATCCGCGTCTATTTTCGCAACGAAGTCCGTGTTGGATTGGTATAAACCGCTGTTCGTGTGGAAATTGCCGGTGCCAAGAGAGACATTCGCCGTCGGTGACCAGTAGCCGGCATCGTTCCAGATACCGTTGCCGCTGGTGCTGTTGACATAAAGGGCGTCGCCGGTCGGAGCGGTAATGCTTACGGCATTTCCGCTAGCAGTCGTGATAGTGTTTCCACCATCGTAGGCGCTCTGAAGACTGGTCGCATATCCCGCTGTTGAATGGTCGCCCCAGCCAAATGCGGTATTCCAGTCTGTGATGTTGCCCGCAGTGATTCCGAACGCCGGGCTTGCGCCGAATATCGGGTCGGTTTCCGCTCCGGTTCCGGTGCTCAGATTGACTAATGTAGTCCCATCATAATAGTAAAGCTGATCATCGGTGGAACTGACATATATCCCGTGATCGCCGGTAGACATCGGACTGGCTGCCTGCGGATCGAGAATAAGAGCGGTCGGGTCGATAGCTCCGGTAACGTGCAGGTCGCCGTTGATTGTGAGCGAGTCGTCCATAACCGTTTTGCCGGTGATGTGGACATCGCCGTAGATTGTAACATCGTCGTCCATCTCGATAACCGGACCCGCAGCTTGAATGCTGTCGGCGATAAGCTCGCCCACGACCATGAAGTCGTCATCGACGACCAATGTGCCAACATTGGCGCTGTATAGGGTTTCGGCCTTGACATATTTAGTAATGAGTCCTTCGTCGTATATCTGAACCGCGAGATTACCGCCGATCATGAAGTTGTGCTCTTCGAATGACGAGGTCGGATCGGGCGAGTAATACATCCCGTAGCCCTCACTGCCATTGCCATACCAGATATGCGCGTTGTAATCGCCCAAGATTAAGGAGTCTTCTACCTCGATATTTTCTCCGAAATACGCATAATAATTCGCATAAAGCGAGTCATCGAGGTAGATATCGCCGCCGGTGAAGTAGCCGGAGTAGCCGAGATCGTTGCCGTCGGCATAAAGCGCGGCGTCCTTGAAATCAGAAGGATACACAGGTTGAGTGGTTGCGTCGTCGGTCAATCTTGCATAGACACCGACCGCATACCAACTGGTGGCTTCATCTGCGGAACCGAGGACTCCGATAGCTTCCCCATAGGTAGAACTGGGGCCTTCCGCCGCACCCCAAACACCGATTATATTCTGGTCAACGCTTGTCGACTGGCTGGCAAAACCGTGGACTGCGGAGTGATTGCCGTCGTCCCAGCCATTAAAGGCATAAAGGCCGTATTCATCGTCCGCCTCGTAAGCGCGGATATTATCGTTGCCGATAACGCGTTTGTATGCGCCTGCGTCTTCCCATTGACCGGCAGCTACGCCGCCCCATGTGGTGTGCCACGCGCCGTCCATCCAGATCGAATCTTCTATCCAGATAGCGTCCTTGAAATATGTATAATCGTTGCGGGCCTCGATAGTGTCCGCGACGAATTCCTGTGCGTATAGTTTATCACTGACGAATCCAGTATCGCCGAAGAAATTAGTGATATTTGGCGTGCTGACCGCAGCATCGGTGTGAATTACGCCGTGCACCATGATATCGCCGATAGTCTCTATTGCGAAACCGCCGGCTACATTTGTGAACATTGCAGCCGGACCTGCTGGATTGTAGCCGATAACGCTTAGACAAGTATCCGGGGCACCTATGCCGTCCATCACAACGGGGCCGACATCGGTCAGGATAATTCTGCCGCCACCGGGCGCAAGATAATCGTAGGATGCATCGAGAGTAGTCGTTGCGCCGCCTCCGCCGGGCCAGGCAGTAATAGTTATTCCGTTTAATGTCATCGAAGTGTTAGCGTTGACATCGTTCGAGGCGATAACATTAACCGCATTCACGTCGCCGTGCACCTGAAGATGGTCGTCTATCTCGACAACCGGGCCGACCGCCTGAATGCTATCGGCGATGAGTTCGCCGTGCACCTTGAAATTGGCCATCGCGACGATGGTGTCCTCGATAGAATGTCCCGGATACCAGAGCGTATCCCACTCGAGCCGGCCAAGAGGCCAATCGGTGATTGTAACGCTGTTCAGCGTGAACGTCCCGCCCTCGATATCGCCGTCGGCATCGATGTCGCCGGCACAGATATTGACTGAGGGAGGCGCCGCGCCGGAAGGCGCAACAATAGTAACATTATCAACCATCCAATACCAGGCCCAATTATTATCGTCATTATAAACGAACATAACCTGGAAAGCCGCGTTTATATACGGTGAAATGTCGAACATCTCTTTGCTATACGTGTCTGCCTGATAAGTGTAAATGAGAATCCATGCAACTCCATCCCATACATAAAGATTACCGTAGTCTGTCGAGCTAAACCAATCGAAGTGGTTTCCGAAATAAAGATATACTTCCGTATAAGCGGTTAAATCGATCGCTGGAGATGCCATCGAACTCCATACGTGGACTCCCGAGCCAGCATTGTCCGAATCGATAACAGGGAACGTTCCGCTTATATCTGCGGCTGGATCGGGCAAACGCGCTCCGGGATTTGTAACGTCCCACACGATTCCCGAAGCGGAACTATCGGCAACTACCCACAACCCCATACCGGTCTCGAAATCGTCGAAGAAAACTGTGTCCATCGGAACCGCGCCGCCGCCAAATGTCGCGCAACCGGCGGCGATATCGCCGTCGACCTCGATATTGTCGTCGAGGTAGATGACGTCGCCCCAAGCCTGAATGCTGTCGGCGATAAGCTCGCCCCAGACCTCGAGAGCCTCGGTAACGACCACCGTGTCGTGGCCGGTGGCGTTTATCGTGTCGAGGCGGGTAATCCATGTTGGCCACGATGTTATCGTATAATCGAGTGTGAAGCTGCCGCCTGCGATGTCGTTATCGGCGTCGATGTTGCCGTTATCGACCGTAACCTGATCGACGACAGTCGGATAATCGGGAATGTCCAACCTGTAATCCGGGCGGAGTGAAGAAGAATACCATGAACTGGCCGACCAATCTGTATCGCTCTGGTAATACGAGCAGTAATCGCTCGAGGATTGGGACGTGTATCTCCATTCGGGGGCGGAAGAAGAGTAGTAGGGAGCTATTGCCTCATTCTGTGTATAAATAAATAGATTGCTTGTGCCGTCGTAGGCGAAGTCGATTATGTCTAAAACCTTACAACCTATGCTTACCGGGAAAGTCAAGTCGGCTGTTCCCCAGACCATCGTCGCAGTGCTTACATCCCAGGATGTCGGCGTGCTGGTCGCAGTTGTCAACTCGAACCAGACGCTCGTATTCGCCCATGTCCAGGGGTCTTCCGGGCAACTCGTGATGTCATTCATATAGACGCCCAGCGATTCGATAGTGCATCCAATTCCAGAACCGATCTCGGCGGCTGTTATCAAGCTTATCTGCCGGGCATAGTGATACCAACCGTTGAAAGGTCTATTAAAGGCATCGCCAGTTCCGGTGCCGGTGACAATGCTCTCAAACCCATAGGAAGTTAAACCACCGAAAACACCTTCACCGTCGATCCAAAAATCGGCCGGTTGGGCGAATGTGTCCTGATCCCAAATAAAATCGCCGGTGGGGCCGACGCCGCCGCCGATGTCCAGCCATGCAGCGCCGTCGTAGTATTTAAGCATATCGCCGGCATCGTCGTAATAAACCTTGCCCTCGGCGCCTGTCGGAGCGATAGCCTGCGGCTGGAATGTCACGGCTTTCGGGTCGAGCTCGCCGAAAATCATAGCGTCGCCGTGCTCGTCCACACTGAAAACGGTAACGCCGGTGTCGTTCACAACCTTGAACTCTTCGTCGCCAACGTTTATATTCTTATCGAGTTGTATTGTAATATCGCTGTTCGACCAGATTTCGCCGTTCATGCGAAGGTCGCCGGAACAGAATATCGCGGGGCCGCTGCCAGCATTGAGGACATATAATGCTTCTTCAACATCGTCGTTCGTGCGAAGTTCGACCGCCCTGCCATCAGACGGGCCGGTATA
>DAOWNU010000018.1 GCA_030642425.1 bacterium
CCATTTATATCGAAAATCTCCACGCGGGAGGGTCTCAGACCCTCCCCTACGGGTGTTTCATAAACGCACATGCCATTTATATCGAATGTTTTCCCTCGAACCCTCGAACCCTTGACCCCTTGAACCCTATTTCTATATTTATCACATTTGTGAGAAATGCAGGTTAGTTATTGGATGGGGCGGCTGGCGCGATTGTCGCGTCCGAAAATGCTATAAGTTGATACGGATTGGACGTAGCGGGAATCGTGCCAGCCGCAGTTGGGAAGGGGTATGCACCGCTCGTTTATCGCTTATAATTCTTCCAGAGGAACGGGGCAGGAGGATTTGCGGCCGCATTGGACGCACATATCGCCGCACCATATCAACTCGAAAAGCGAATCCACCTTGTCGATAATAATCGGATCGTCGGTAACTATCCCCAGCTCGAAATTCCGGCGGGTCTTGCTCTTTGCGCCGATACCGGCGCCGGTTAGGTTCGCCGAGCCGAGATAGAGCACCCTGCCGTCCGCAAGAACGCTTTTCTGATGCACCCTCGGACAGCGCCGCATCGCAAAATTCGCCCGATCCGCAAGCCCCACTTTTTTCGCCAGCGACAAAAACCATTCCGACGGCACCCCGGCATGTAAAATCCGGATTGCAAGACCGTCGTCGGCGCGCCGGGCGAAATACTTTATTATCGACTCACCCTTTTTCCCCCGGACAATAGTCAGCGCTTTGACGGTCGCGGTCGCGATATCGAGGCGGTATTTTGCCCCGAGAATAATCTCCTCGACCACCCTCGAATAGTGCCTCTCGTTTTCGACCAGTTCCAGCAAGGTCAATCGACAAGGTAAAAAGTTGCGGATTCTGTTCGGATTGGCGGCGATGTCAGAAGAATTCCCTGGATTTGATATTTTCCGAGCGTAACCCCCCTGAACGATTTCGAGCCGCCGTCCCAGATCGCGTTGAAAACAAGCGTGTCGGATGGCGAAACCGTAGCCTTGTTGATCATCTGGGCGCACATAACACCCTCGATAGAATTCCAGATAGGCTCGTCCCCTCGATACACAATAAAATCCGCACGGCATGCGCTTGGGAATGTGATTTTCACCGATTTTTTCGATTTCGGAACGACTACCATTTGAAAAGAGATTTTGGAACCGAGCGCGTAGGCGGAATCCAGACCCGCGATAAATGCCAAAAGCGCGGGTTCGCCTTTTTCGGCGCGGGTGTCCGCGATAGCCTTATCCTTTGCGCAGGACAGGATCAGGATAGCAAACAACATAACAAAAATCGTTTTTCGAATCATGTTTCACTCCGTTTATCATGCCCCGAATTTGAGCAGGCGGCCACAGTTGGCGAGGATGAACATCATAATCGCGGTCCCGGGTATGTGTCCGAGTATTCCCTTGTTGCACTCTCTCTCGGTGAAACGGATCGCATCGTCGGAAAAGGCGAACTCGCTCCTTAAAAGGAGCGGCACCGGATGCCAACTGTGCGATCTCATAATTGGCGGCGTGGAATGATCCCCGGTAATAACGAGGACGTCGGGGTCGAGTTCGAGAATCCGCGGAATATGCGCGTCGAGTTCTTCGATCATCTTCGCCTTGCGCTCAAAATCGCCGTCCTCGCCGGCGGAGTCCGTATATTTGTAATGCAAGAAGTGGAAATCGAAATTGTCGAACGTCTCTTTCAGGTGGTCGAGTTCGTCGCTCATCGATTCGAGACCGTCGTGGACATCCATCCCGACAAGCCGGGCGAGTCCCTTATACATAGGATAGACCGCGATTCCCTGCGCGGTCATCCCGTAGCGTTCCGCGAATAGCTTTATATCCGGGAAGTTGGCCGCGCCGCGAATAAGGCACGTATTGGCCGGTCTTTCGTCCGCGAGAATCTCCGATACCCGCCGGATAAACATGTTCACAATCCGGGCCGCGCGCCGGCTTTCGACATCCCTTTCCTTCGCCGGTTCAGGCGGAAGGCCGGTCTGCTGCGGGTCGGCGTCCTCGATATTGTCCTTAAGATCGGGATCGTGGAAAACAACCGCAAAACGGTAATCTCTGGCCGCCCTGATATCGAATTTGACTCCGTCGATATCGCTTACATTATCTCTTATTATCGAAACGAGTTCGGCGCATTTTTCGGTGGATATTCTTCCCGCCCTCCGGTCTGCGATAAGCCCATCCTTCAATGTCGCAAAATTGCCTCGAACCGCCAGGTCGCCGCGAACAACTTCCATCCCGCAGCCGAGCGACTCCAGAATTCCGCGCCCGATCCGGTATTTTATCGGGTCGTATCCAAAAAGCGAAAGGTGTCCCGGCCCGCTGCCGGGCGTGATACCGTAGCCCACCGGATAGTGCAAGCCCACCGAACTTTCCCGCGCAAGCCTATCGAGATTGGGAGTAGCCGCGGCCTCCAGCTCCGTGCAACCGATGCAACCGGTGCGACCGGTGCGACCGGTGCGATCATCGACAGTAGTTCCGCTCACACCGTCGATAACGAGCAATATCGCTTTAGTGTCGTTTTTCGTTATAAGGTCGGGAAGTATATTGTCGAACATTGTGTCCTCCATGTGTCCTCCATTTCGGACTAAGCCCTTTAAGGGGTCTTTGCAAAAGTGAAATCGCAATTGCGTGATAACGTTGCTTCAATTCAAAATGGTCAATTGAGATTACATTGTAAAATGCTCCACCCCCATTCTCTATAAAGTTGGTCGGCGGTCGGCGGAAATGGGGAACATTGATAATTGTTAATCTTGTATTCCTAAATTTTGCAATGATTCTTTACCCGATAACCTGAAGTGCAGTCTTTCAAATCCCTCTAAAAAGCCGCTTAGGCCGTTTCGATAGACCGTGTTTAATCAGATTTTCACGCACGGACGGCGCGAAAATTCTGCTTCGGGAATATGTGGAAAGCGTTTTTCTATATATTTTCTTTTGCTGAAAATGTCCGATTAACGCGTTCAACGCCGGCAGTGTTCCGCGCGGATAACGCGGGTGGCGCAATGTATATGTCATAAGCAGCCTTCTCGCGCGGAGCCGCTCTTTTTCTAGAAGTATGCGTTTGCCGAGAAATTTCTCTTCGGCGAGGATTCTTTCGATCTGTTCTATCGCACCCACGGAAGGCCATTTTCGGGAACGCAGGCCGAGAAATTCGAGAATGATCCCGACCGCGCTGCGCAGAGTGTGGTCGGGCATCTTATCGACCATGCCCCACAGCGGCGATCCGACCGGTTCCAAAGATCTGGCTGTTTCGTGAAGAAGGCGCTCGATTTCCAATCTTGCCCCCATAAGATCGCCTTTGTCGAGATTTCTGATAAATCTTTCTCCGCCGCATTTTTGCATGTTATTGCTCATCATAATATTGCCGATCAGTGAGAGAACACTTCGGGCCTTTTCAGTCCGAAATATTTGCCGGTTGAAGGCAGATAGACCAACGGCGCGATGTTGTCGATATCGATAACGCCGTCCTTTAATATCGAATCTTCCGCGTGAGACGCCACGACTTCTCCGATAAACAAGTCGTGCGATCCCAGCTCGAGACGATGGCGCACAACGCATTCCATATTTATCGGACACTCCGCGACAAGCGGGACGGATATTTCCACTGCCTTCATTCGAGTAAACCCGGCCTCCACCCATTTGTCAACCTTATCGCCGTGCAGCCTGCCGGTGGAAGCGGCCGCGGACACGATGTCTTCTATCGGGATATTCACGCCGAATTCGCCGTTCTCGATAAGGTGTTTGTAGCTGAAACGATTGTTTCGTCTAACTCCAATCGCAATCTGCGGCGGCTCCGAGGCCGCGACTCCGATCCACGAGATAGCGATCAGATTATCGCCGAGCGTTTCACAGCCCACCGATACAATCGCTATCGGCACAGGTATAAGCAGTAGAGTCGGTTTGTTCAGAACTGTCTTCATCTTGTTTCCAATACAGTCAGTTTTTTTGCAACTATAATGATATTTCAGTTTAATTCAACTAAAAAGGCTACTGTGTCCAGTTTCTCACCGTGTTTATCTGGGAATTTCCTTTAACGAGTGGTTTGCAAAATCTCTCACACCCATGGCCTTTTCTCCTTACGAGAAATGGGGAGAGCAAGAAAATATATTGAAAATCGAGATTGCTAATTTTTAAATTCCCTCTCTTCAAAAAACGCCTTGACTTTGGTTTATGGTTAAATATCTTATATTAAATAAATATGTTGGAGCAACCTGCCATAATGAAAGTGGGAGAAAGCTATGAAAAAAGTAAAAATGATTATCATTGTAACGCTGGCCCTATGTGCAGCGCTAACTGCACAAACAGAGGTCGAACTCGTCGCCACGGAAACTTTCGATACTTATCTGCCTATTGGCTGGGCACAAAGTCCGCCCTTTGCAGATAACAACGATTGGCATCAGGGCATTTTCCCGGGCGGGGGAACTAACTGCGCCTGGGTCAATTACGAGACGGATAACGATGATTCTCTCTTCACACCATCATTCGACGCCTCCGCCGGATTCGATTCAATCATTGTCGAGATGCTCGAGGATTACGAGCTTTTTGGAGCGACAGGTTCCGGCTCTTCCTATATTCTGGTCAGCGGGGACGGCGGCGCGACATGGGAAACGGCTGAAACTTATGGCCGCAACCAAATCGTAACGACTGTTAATCGATATCACATCGAGGCTTATGCTCACAGCGGTCCCGGTTCTAAGGTTTGCTTCTGGTATGACAATAATGACGATGAACATTGGGCCATCGACAACATGACGATATATGGCTATACTCCTATTCCGGAACCTGCGCCACCCGCGTTTTCTCATCGAGTTCCCCCGAAGCTATATCCTTATGGGACAACGGAACTCCCCATCTTGCTTTATACCAACGATTTCACGGGAGTCTATCAACCGTCGGTCGAAATTTGCTTCAGGTTAAATACCTATCCCTTCGAATGTCATGGAATGACTTACGATGGCGGATTGCCCGACGGCACCGGGAATTACACATACACTATTCCGGACCTTTACGACTGGCGCGAACTCGACTATTATTTCCGCGCCAGAGATACTTATAGTCCAGCAAGTGTGGGGTCTTCGATGGTTTATTCTACACTAATCGAAGGCCCTTATTTCATTTACGAGGATAACACAGGCTATCCTATGAGCCCGGACACACACTGGGTGCCCGGCTCGACTTTGGACCTCGATGTCCTCGAAGCCGACGACGTATTTACGTTCGTTACAAGCCTGCCTTTCCCGATAACTTTCTTCGGACGCGATTTCGACACACTGTGGTTAAGCTCGAACGGCTGGCTGCAACTTAGCGGAGAAGGCCCCGGAGGAACCTGGTTCTGGTCTGAATATATCCCAACAGTTGGCGGTTTGATGAACAACATTATCGCATGGTGCTGGGACGACCTTACCGGCCTCGATTTTGGCTCGTGGGACCCGCAAGCCTATTATTATGAAGACCCGGCCGGCGATTATATCATAGTCTCCTTTGTCGATTGGGGGCAGTTAGGCTATACTTCTTCAGCTTTCAGCTGCCAGATACAAATCTGGAGCCCGGACGCTATCCCTCAACCCGGCGGCAACTGCGCCATCGACGTTCGTTTCAACGGCCTGCCGGCAACATTGTACCAGCCGGAGATGGGTGTCGAGAATAATAGCGGCGAAGTGGGTATTGCATATATGCATGTTGGTGGATTTTATGGCGATCCGGAATACACAGGATTTACATTTCCACAGCGAACAATCAGATACACAAGTCAACCGCCTCCCGGCGGAGTTATTTGGGGCAATGTTGACTTAGCAGATAGAACCGATGATTCCGGTGCGAAGGTTGGCATTGTCGGAATGCCCTTCTTCGATTTTACTTCGATAACCGGCAACTACATCATTTCCCACATTCCTGCTGGAACGTATGATATATATTGCTATCATCCATCTTTCCATCCGGAAACGACTTATGATGTCATAGTTGTCGAGGAAGATACTGTAGAACTCAATTTTACCCTCGAGACGCGAACAGTGGGCTACGCGAAAGGCTTTGCGGACCTTACCGACGGCCCGCCGATTGGCGACGCGGGAATCACAATTACTGAGGTAAGCTCCGGGATTTCCACAATAACTGAAGCTGGAGGCTATTTCTTCCTCGACGGCATACCCACAGGAAGCTGTCAGATCATTGCAACATATCCCGGATATATCCTCGATTATACTCCCGTTTTCGAACTGGCTATGGACGACACAATCGATATGGATGTAATCCACGGCATGCTCGAACTCGATCTGCTCATTCCTCTTTGGGAAGAGGATTTCGAGGGTGACGATGGCGGCGGTGTTACATCGGGCGGCCCCTTATGGGAATGGGGAACTCCGATGTTCGTCGGCCCGCCGGGAGCGCACAGCGGAACGCTTTGCTGGGGCACCGATCTGGACGATTACTACTTTGGCGGAACGGTAAGATCCGCAATAGATATTCTCGATGTGCCCGTGCCGGGTATTGTTCCCGGACCTACCGGCGTGTTCAATCTGTGGCATTGGTATGAAACCGAAGAATACATGGGCGATATGGAGGATGGCGGAAATATCTGGATATCCACCGACGGCGGCACGTCCTGGGAATTTATCGCCGATCCCGACCCGGATTATACCGCTGTTATCGACCCCCTTTACGGCAATCCAATGGGCGGCGAGGCGGGTTATGGCCTGGGTCCGGTAGGATGGGAGAAGGTTTCATTCGACATATCGGGCTATCCCGTGATTACTAATATCCGTTTCCGCTTCGGAACCGACGATTATCCTTCTTCCGATGCCGGGTGGTATATCGACGACCTATCGATAATAGAGGAGTTAACATTCACCGGGGTTGTCGAGGGCTATGTCTATGATTGCAATACTTATGAGACTATAGATAACGCGACAGTATGTCTTTATGACAGAACGGTTCTTACCGATGCCGCAGGTTATTATATAATAGATGATGTGCCTTACGGCAACGGTAGTATCTGGGCGGTTAAATCCGGCTACTTCCCCGGTTTCGAGGATATTGACGTCTTTGTGAACGATACCGTGTTAGTGTTGATTGCGATATGCTCGATAGATCTAGATTCTATCACGGGTCATCTGGCTTATGGCGAAGACGATTCGATTTATTTCGAGATTTGCAACCCGACAAACGATACAATCTTCTTCCAGATACCTCCGCTGCCCTTCGACCTCAGCGATTTCCTCGTCAGGGATGAAGTAATTGAATTCGACGTCGGCCCGAATCCAGACGACCCGAATGCAAAATCCCGTGAGCCGGTGACTACTCCAGATCGCGCCAGACCAAGGGACATGGGCGATGTTTGGATAACTTATGATGTCAGCGCAGGCCCGGCGATGGCCTGGGGACTCGGTCTCCTGCCGGATAATTTCTGGGTTAGCGATCCAACTGTTTATCAATACGACCACATATTCAGTCGTCCTTCGGGCGATTATACCGGTCTTTTCTTCGACGTTACCGGCATCGGCGGCAGCGATTGGATGGCGGACATGTGCTGGGACGGCATTCGCGGTGTAGTCTGGCAGCTTGCTGTCGGCGGAACGAACGGCCTCTATGCTATCGATCCGACCACCGGAGCGGTCGTCGATGCGCTTTCCGATCCGATTGGTATTTGGGACAATGTGTCTCAGCGCGGAGTAGCATTCGACCCGGATGAGGATGTTTTCTATATCGGCGGCTGGACCGACGAGCTTATATATAAGGTTAAGGGCTTGAGTTGGGATAACCCCGGCGCGACAATCGAGGCTTTCGACGCCCCCGGCTGTGCTGGAGTCGGCTATCATCGCGGAAGAAATACCATTTGGTTTGCGGTTAACGACACTGTAGAAATTGTAGCCGAGATAGACCCGGCCACAAATACAATAATAAACACGATAGTTACTCCAGCTCCTGCAAGGTGGTATTCTCTCGCCGGACTGGAGATCGACGAACTCGGTCGCATCTGGGTGGTCGATATGAACGAGAACGCCGTTTATGTTCTCGAAGGCCCCGTGGACGGCATGTATGTTGTTCCGGGTTCCGGAAATCTCGCCCCCGGCGAATGTATCACTTTCGCTCTTATCAACGAAGCTTGGGTAACACAGGTCGGCGATTACTGTTTCGATGTGAATTTCTATTACGGCGACTTCTTAACGCCATATTCCATCCCGACCTGCGTTCAGGTTCAGCCCAGGGCTTATAAGGGATGGGAACTTATCACCGTCCCGCTCGACGCCACACCGAACGATCCGTATATCCAGTTCGTTGACGATATTACGCCCTTCTCGGTCGATCCGTCTTTCTCGAACATCTACGGATACAATCAGGATGCCGGTCTTCTCGAGCTTCCGCCGAACTTTGTCCGCGGCAAGGGCTATTACCTGAAAACCTGGCTCGACAGGACATACTGGGACGTCTATGGCACTCCCTTCGCCGACGGCGATTTCACCTATACGATGTATTATCCCGAGGACAGTTCGAACTGGGGCTGGTGGCTTATCGGGAATCCCTTCAACAGGCGGACAAACTGGGACGACGTTTATGCGGCCAACGACTTCACATATATCGAGCCTGAATACTGGAACTGGAGCCAACGCAACGGCTGGAGCTTTTACAGTCCGATAGTCGGCGGCGGCGGCGAGGACGAGCTTATCGATGCATGGCGCGGATATTTCATCAACATTAAGAACGGCAACCCCGCTTACTGGGTAAATCTTCTTTATCCGGCGGAAGGCACAATGGAAACGTTCCTCGCGAAAGTCAAGGGCGGCGGCGTTCAAAAGGGCAAGGCGGTTAAAACAGACAACCCCGCCGAGTTCGCGCTCAGGCTGTCCGTATTAGGGATCAGCGGCATGGACGTCCGACACGATACGTATAATTACTTTAGCGTGAACGAGGAGGCGCTCGACGGCTATGATATCTACGATATCCGCGAACCGGCAGTTACTCCACCCGCCGGAAACCTGAGTTCTTTCTTTGTTAATGGGGCTTTCAGGCTCGCGCAGGACACGAAGGATAACTTCGCAGATACAAGTAAAACTTGGACGTTCAAGGTCGAGAACCTTCCATCGGGCATGGCGGTTACTCTGATGTGGCCGCGAAACCGCGTTCCCACCGGCGACGATCAATCCTGCGGAGTGGAAAACCTCGATTCGCGATGGGGTTTGTCGATAGAAGATATGACTACCGGCGAAACTATCGATATGCGCGTGGATACTTCTTACAACTTCATTTTCAGTTCCGGCGCTAGACTCTTCACAATCACCTTGACGGACGATGGCGCGCTCGACGTGTCGGGTGTTGAGAAACCGGAAGTTTTTAATCTTGGACCAAATATCCCGAACCCGTTCAACGCCACAACCGAATTCGAGATCGCAATTCCGCACGATACCGATGTTAAGGTCGAAGTCTTCAACTTGCTCGGCAAGCGCGTAACAACCCTTGTCGATGGCGAGATGAAGACCGGATGGCACCGTGTTATCTGGAACGGACTCGATAATTCCGGACGCGAACTACCCAGCGGCGTCTATCTATACCGGGTGATCGCGGGCGATTTCAACGAAACAAAAAAGATGACTCTTGTAAAATAAAAAAACGCAAGGAGTGTAAAATGAAGAAACTAATCGCTGTTCTGCCCATTCTGGCGACTTCGCTGTTTGCTCAAAGCCCGCCGGCGGAAGCCGTTCCGGTCGGCGCAATCGCGATCCCCGTGATTGCGGTGGCCGCCGTGGCTTATGGCATCTACAGGATTTCCAGGAAGAAGAAGTAGAATACCGTTTGCACGTATATAGGGGGATCGGGGCAAAGTTCCGATCTCCTTTCTAAAACCATCGTTTCGGGTTATGGCTAAAAGCAAGGGAAAAGTTCTCGGCGGGAACAAACCGCTTTCCTTCGCGGGATTGTTTGCCCTCGTTGCGGTGATAGAGTATCTCCTCTTCTATCAATTCGCCCCTGAAATCCTTGTGAACGGGCTAATCGAAGCCAACGCGCGGCTGCTATATACTATAGTAAAAGCAACCGGCGCGCCGGTTACTCTCGTCGCGGAGACGCTCACATTCCCGAACATGCAGCTTCGAATTGTCTATGAGTGCACGGGCGGGTTCGCCATGTTCATTTTCTCGGCCTGTGTTATTGCTTTTCCGAGCACGCTCCGAAGCAAGTTGTTGGGCCACGTTATCGGCGCGATTGGTATTTTTGCAATAAACCTCGGGCGGCTTCTCGTTCTCGCGTGGGCGGCGCTGCACGCCAGAGGGATTTTCGATTTCATTCACAAATATCTGTGGCAGGCGACATTTATAATACTCGTGCTCGCCCTTTGGGCCGTATGGGTCAATCGATTCACCGGGAAGAAACGCGATGAGCGTACGAAATAAATTCATTCTGACCGGAATAGTCGCGGCATTGATGATTTTCCCGATATGGCGATTCGCTATCCAGGGGGTGTATCTTCATCTGCTGGGCTGGATTGTCGCGGCGATGGGCAGTTTCCTGCCCTACGGCAAATCGGCCTTGAGCACGAGATTTGCGACCAGCGCTGGCGAAATAGCATTCGACCTGTTCGATTTCAGAAGCACGATAGTCGTCGATGTCTCATCGATAGTTACGAATATCGTGCCGCTTCTTGCGCTGGTTCTCGCGACGCCGGTGGCGTGGAAAAAAAGATTTTTTGGCGCGATAATCGGCGTGGGGATAGCGTTTCTGTCGCATGTATTCGCCACTTCGCTGATCCTGTGGTGGCGTGCAGTTTCCGACACCGGCCTTATCGAGAGCCTAAAAGTTTTCACCGACGGCGTCCTTGTTGCGGCGCTTCCGCTGTTATACTGGGCGGTCTGGGCGGATTTATCGCGTAAGGGCGGCTTTAAAACGATCTTTAGCAATAGAAAATAATTCGAGAGGACAAAAATGCCAAACAAAGAGGAAATTCTCGCGGCGATTAGTGAGGTCTTCGATCCGGAAATCCCGGTGAACGTCGTCGATCTGGGTTTCATCTACGGCGTGGAGATCGAGGCCGGCAAGGTGAATGTCTCGATGACGCTCACTATCCCCGGCTGCCCGATGCACGCTATACTCACGAGAGAGGTCAAAGAGGCGGTCGCGAAGCTCGACGGCGTGGACGAGGTCGAGGTCGAACTGACATTCGAGCCGCGCTGGACAGTCGATAATATTACCGAGGCCGGCAAGAAAAGGCTCCGCGAGATGGGATACAATATCTGATTCCGACATCGACGAACCGGCGATATTCAGTTAAGGCTTGCCGGTAATGCTTAAATTATCATCCCTAACCGCTGGCACGCCTCCTGCCAGTCGGCGCGTGCCGACCGCTACGTTCGGTTGGTGAAGATTGTTACATTATTTCCGAACGCGACAGCCGCGCCAGCGGCGATAACTAAAAACGGGCGACCCCGATGGGTCGCCCGTTTCTCATTGCAATTGCCTCTTAGCCCGCATATTTCACAAATTCCACCCGAACAATTATTGTAGATTATGGAAAGTGTTCCTATGTTATTGGAATAAGGGTTCAAGG
>DAOWNU010000020.1 GCA_030642425.1 bacterium
CAAAGAACGAGAAAAATGAAGAAAAAAGTGTGAATCTGGAGCTAAAATGAATGGCCCATGAGTAAAAGATAGAAATATAAATTGAAAAAAACTATAAAATAAACGAAATTGAAAATTGTACCCTTTTTCAGCGATCTCAACTTTGCTTTTCGGCTTGTCAAAAGTATCCGAGTATTTCAGTCGTAAGAAAATCGAAGAGAAGCAAGAAAAATTGGAGGATAGGATAGAAAACAGAACAGATGTGATGGAAAGGGATGTTGAACGGGCAATGAAGAGAGCATATACGTTAGTTGAAGATGCAGAAAATTTACTAAGAAGCTCAAAAGATGTCCTACAAAGTATAAAAGAGAGAGGAGACAAAGAAAGAGAAGAGATGATCAAGGGATTTGGTGATAGAATCGATGAGCATGTAGAGAATCTGAAGGATAAAACTCGAGAACCTGTAGAGAGTTTTGAAGAGTTCGCAAGAAAACTCGATGGTATGCTTCCTATGGGAACTAAGCAGTTCATTATCGCCAACGCGGAAACAATGCTTCGTAACGGCGATATTGACGGGGCTAGGAGAGCGACGGATAATCTTAAGAAACAATATTCGGATGACCCGGACGTATATTTTCTGGATGCGAGAGTGTATTTTGAAGAGAAAAAATATGATGAGGCTGCTGAAAACGCAAAAGCAGCCATTGACAAAGGATATAGTAATGAACATGCTGCTCTTGGCCTATTGGCACACGCGTTAGAAAAATCCGGTAAACCCGATTCAGCGATCGGGACTTTAGAAAAATTAGCAGAAAAGTTCCCTACTGATACCAATGCAATAATTGAACTCGCTAAAATTTACTGCTACAACAATGAGTTAGACAAAGCAATAAAGGTATACGAAAAGGCGCTAAATGACGGGATTATAAATTCCAGGATATACTTTTGGTTATGTAGCTGTTTGTTAAGAAGACAAACGCCGACCGATCTTGACAACGTAAACCGGATAATAACAGACGCAATTGAAAAATTCCCAGCAAATAAGATATTGGCCCAGATCAAGATCCGTCGTCTCCTTATTTTGAAGCGAAAAAAAGAAGTCGAAGGGGCATTTGTTGGTTACGATGGGACGCTAACTTTAGAAGAAAAGGCTAATTTTTATTATAATTTGGCCCATGATTGTTGGTCCGATAAGACTGATGAATCCAAAGAATTTGCAAAATGGTTACTAAAAATGGCAACTAATATTGAAATACCCAACGAGCGTGCAATAGCCTCTTTGGGGATATTCCTGTTCCTTGAGGAGTATTACGATGAGTTAGATGGAGTATTGTCCGAATGGGAACTTAATACGGGCATTGACCACAACTGGAAACCGCTGTTGGTTTTCTGCCGAAAATTAGCTGATACAGAAGCAACCCCCGACGTAATAAGGGGAGTTGAAAAAGATTTACTTCAACAACGTAAGTGGTCTGTAGAGAAAGGCTTAGAAGTGTGGGATTATACGGGAGATAAGGACTACAAAGCGCTTGAAGAAAAGATAGTAAGTATTTTACGTGATCTACAAGCCTCGCCGAAGTATATAGCTAATCTACAAAAATTTCTACGCGGTGAGTTTGAAAACCTTAATGAATATATACAATATCCTGGTTATTGAATTTTATAATAATCTGAAACGACTAACAATAATCAGTTACGAAACGGGTTGTGTAATAAGTAATAACTTTCACCTTTATAATAACCAAAACTCAACGGAGGTAATAACATGGCGGAATTCAAGAACAATCAGTTCACCAACGACACCAACGACGAGCATATGCTCAGGGCCAATATGTGCGTTACCGGGATGACAGACCACCCCGAGGTCGGGTTCCGGGGCACGCTTGTCGCCGATATGACCGCGCACCGCGACCGATGGGAAGCGCTCGAAAGCGAGCACGCCGCCGAGTGGGGCGACGAACAGGCCGCGACGGCGTTCACCAACCTTTGCGAGGACGAACTCGACGATAAGCTGTCATCGGCGCGGTTTATGGTCGAGTCGATGCTCGCCGAGGAGGCCGTTATCGGTGTTACCGCATACGAAATACGGCGCGATTTCGGTATCGAGCAGCCCAAGCCGCGCACACGGGCGAGCCGTCTCGCGCTGGGCAAAAAGATGGTCGAAACCAACGCGCGATATGTCGTCGAGCTATCGCCATACGCGCTGCCGGAGCCGTTTTTCACCGACCTCGAAGCGAAGGTTACGGCTCTCGAAACCGCGATAAATACACACGAGGTCGAGCACGACGAGCGGCTTTCCGCGGGTCTCGAAAAGGAGCTTGAACGCAAGAAGGGCGACAAGCTGCTGCAGCAGGCTTTCAAATGGGTCTGCGCGGTTCTCGGCCCGGAAGATTTCACGCTTCTCGTGTTCGGTTTTGTCCCCGAATCGCAGATTTGGACGCCGGGTTCGGGCGAGCCGGGACCGGGGCAGGCCGAATGGCCCGAGGCGGTCGCCAATTTCGTGGCCGTGTTCATGACATTCCCGATGCCGCTTTTCAATCTGTCGTGGGATTTGCTCTTGAAAGCGATTACATATAATCTCTATCGCACAAAAGCGCCTCTCGGAACCCCGGATAAGAATCGTCCGGTCGATCCGGTGGAGACAGGCCTCACCGAGCCGCTTCTCACCGATACGAATATCGAGCAGGGAAATGTTTATGTCTATTGGATTTGCGGTGTCGATGAGGACGGTGTCGAGGGCGAGTTTGGCGAGCCGCTTGTGATGGAATATGTGTGAGGAAGGTAATGGGTAAAAGGTAATAGGTAAAAGGTGCCCCGCACCGCACCGCCGGGGGAAAACCACAGAGGGCACAGAGGGTAAAATTGGGGCGACTGAAAGGTCGCCCCTTTTTTTTTATAATCGCCTATGATAGACGCTGCCGCACCACCGGGGAGCGGAAGGGCAATTTTGCATTGCTAATTGCTAATTTTGTATTGAATATTTTCCGCCAGCATTGCGGATTGGTGCCCGCTCTAGTATCGACTCTAAAAGCTCCTGCACGCCCTCGCCCTCTGTCGAACTGATAAATACAGCCTCCGGATAATTGCGCGCAAGCTCGGCGCGAATAATATCTTCGGCAAGGTCTACCTTATTCAGGATAAGCTGGCTCGGCCTATCCCGCAGGCCCATACGGTCGAGCTCTTTGTGCACGACCGCCAGATGATCTTTCAGCGCGTGATGACATGAATCGGCAACAATAAGCAGAATATCCGCCTCCTGCGCCTCGGCGAGCGTGCTCCGAAAACTCTCCACAAGATGATGCGGCAGTTTGCGTATAAAACCGACGGTATCCGTGAACAGGAGCCTTCTCCCCCATGCGTCGTAGTAAGTCCGCGTTCTGGGATCGAGCGTCGCGAAAAGTTTGTCCTCGACGTGCGCGTCCGAGTGGGTCAGTGCGTTCAAGAGTGTCGATTTGCCCGCGTTCGTATATCCGAGAAGGGCGATCCGGAATTGTCCGCGCCTTCTCTTGCGCCGGTTTTCGCGTTGGCGCTCGATTTTCTCCAGTTTGCCTTTCAACATCGCTATTCGCCTTGACAGGACTCGCTTGTCGGTCTCGAGCTGTGTTTCGCCCGGGCCGCGCGCGCCGATACTTCCGCCGTATTGACGCGAGAGATGCTGCCACATGCCGGTCAGGCGCGGCCGGAGATATTCGAGCTGCGCGAGTTCCACCTGAATACGCGCTTCGGTCGAACGCGCCCGCGTGGCGAAAATGTCGAGAATAAGCCCGCTGCGGTCGAGGACTTTTATTTCTTCACCGAGCGCCTTTTCGATATTTCTTGCCTGATTCGGTTTTAGATCGTCGTCGAAAACGACCGATTGACATTCTTCCATTTGAAGTATTTCCGCCAGTTGTTCGAGTTTTCCCTTTCCGATAAATGTTGCGGAAACAGGCTTTTTGAGATTTTGATCGAGCCGGGCTATCGTCTCCCCTCCCGCTGTGAATACAAGTCTGTCAAGCTCTATCATCGACTCCTCGAAAAATTCCGGCGTTTGATCCGGTGTCCTGAGACCCACAATAACGAATTTCTCCTTATTGGATAACATAAGTTTCTCCGTTGTTTGAAATGATTTTTGCTATGAAGGTATTTTTGGATATGCCGCGCTGGAGTTTCAATTCGGTCGGCATATTTAGAGGGCGATGTCCATTTTTTCTCCGAAAGTAACCATATCTTATATTTTTGTGCCAAACAGGAACCACTTTTCGGCCCTATCAATAATAACATTAACAATCTGACCGCGCAAGTCTTTTTTTCCGGGCAGAATAACTTTTCTGCCGGCGCGATCCAGACCGAATACCATGCCGGGGTTTTTCGCCGATTCGCCCTCGACAAGAATTTTACGATTTTTTCCAATTAAGCTCTTACTGAATTTCTCGGCGAATTTCTGGCTCATATCGATTATCGCGGTCAGCCTTTCGATTTTTAGCTTTTCGGGAACGTCGTCGATCATATTCGAGGCCGCGGTGCCGGGACGCGGCGAGTATCTAAATGCGAACGCGCCCGCGTAACCCACTTCCCGATAAAGTGTTACGGTATCTTGAAAATCCTCGTCTGCCTCCCCTGGAAATCCGGTTATGATATCCGTTGTCAGGGCGATATCGGGCATTTTCTCGCGGATTTTTCTCACAATATCGAGATATTTTTCTCTCGAATATCCCCTGTTCATAAGCTTCAAAATTTTCGAAGAGCCGCTTTGCACCGGAAGATGAATCGACTCGCAAACATGCGGCAAACATGAGATCGCTTCGATAACCCGCTCCGACATGTCTTTCGGGTGATTTGTGACGAACCTTATTCTGCGGAGGCCGTCGATAGCGTCGACCTTTTCGAGTAGTTCCGCGAAATCCGCGCCGGTTTCCGGGTCGATATAGCTGTTGACATTCTGGCCGAGAAGGGTGATCTCCACAACGTAGAGATCGATATCGCGCTTTATTTCTTCGATGATGTCGGACATGGGGCGTCCGCGCAATTTGCCGCGAACATAAGGCACGATGCAATAGCTGCAAAAATTCTCGCAGCCGCGCGATATTGCTATAAAAGCCTTTACGCTGCCGCTTTTGATTTCCGCGCGTAGTCCTTTGCCGTCGAGGCAATCGACGTCCAGATGCGCACTCCTATCGAATCCGGCGATTATCTCCGGCAAGCGGTGGATTTCGCCCGGCCCCACTGCGAACGCTATCTTTGGATATTTTTCGAGAAGTTTTTTGCCAATCTCCTGCGCGACACAGCCGATAATTCCGACCCGGCTTTCGGGATATGTTCCGGCCAATGTCAGAAGCCTGCCCAGCGCACGGTTTTCGGCGTTCTGCCGGACTGCGCAAGTGTTCACAATAATAACGTCCGCCTCGTTTTCCGGGACGGACACCCAACCTTTGCGTAAAAACATCTCCGAGACCGCGGCGGAGTCGTATTCGTTCATCTGGCAGCCATAAGTTATTATATGGAATCTATTGTTCTGCAATTGATTATCCCATTGCTATAAGATATTGGTTTAACTAATATCATCTTATTCTTTTTATTCGAGTCGATTGGGAATTCCGCGCGCATGTAATTGCCCGTCCAGCCATAGCCAAAATCCTTCTTCACGCTCTCGATAATAACCCGCCTTGTCTTGCCAAACTGCGATTTTGCGAATTTTTCCCTGAGTTTCTCGTGCAAAGCCCGCAAAATCTCCATTCTCTCGCGTTTGGTCTCGTTATGCACTTGATCGGGCATTTCGGCGGCGGCTGTTCCCGGTCGCGGCGAGTATCTGAACACGTGCAAGTATGTGATCGGCAACGAATTAATAAGATCGACCGACTCTTCAAATTCGTGATCGGTCTCGCCCGGAAATCCCACGATAATATCCGCCCCGATCCCGACATCCTCCACTTTTTGTGCAAAATTCTCGATAGTCGAAGCGAATTTCTCGCGCGAATAATTTCTTCCCATTCGCTTCAACACGGCGTTATTTCCAGATTGCAGCGGCACATGCAGATGCGGCGCGATCCGCCGCTCCGAGGAGATTATATCGACGAGTTTTTTGGTAATCCGGGTGCACTCGATACTCGACAGCCGAATTCTCTCGATATCGGTTTTGTCGAGGATTTTACGGAGCAGGCCGGACAGATCGAGGCCGCGATAATTATACCTGCCGTCGTGGACACCTGTCAAAACGGCTTCCTTGACTCCGGCTTCCGATAACCGGTGAATCCTCTCGACAATATTTTCCGGCGAAACGCTTCTCTCCCGTCCGCGAACGAGCGGCACGATACAATATGTGCAGAATTGATCGCAGCCATCCTGAATTTTCACATAGCCCCGCGTTCGCCCGTGGAATGTGCTTTTTTGCGAATTACTCTTGCCCTCCGCGCCGATATATTCGACTATTTCTTTCGGATCGTTCTTCGTAAAAACCTTTTCGATACCGAGTTCGGACACCGTTTTTTCGGAAAAACTCACGCCGCTGCATCCGGAGAGAATAAGCCGCCCGACACCATAATCCCGCGCCATCCGCCGCAAATACTGGCGGACCTTATAGTCCGCGTGAACTGTAACGGTGCATCCGCAGACAATCACGATATCGAAAGGCGGCTTTGCGGCCATCTCGTGACCCGCGCGACACAGTGCGGATTCTATCGCGCCGGCCTCGCACTGGTTCAGTTTGCACCCGAATGCCTTGACTTTTATTCTCATTTTGAATTTCGCGGTAAAATATATTGCCCGTTGAACGATTTTTCTCTTGCGCGAGCCGCGCAAATATATAAATATATAGCCATGAACTCAAGGGAAAAGCCCACATATTTCTTTTCGGATTCTCATCTCGGCGCGGGAACCGGGAAACAGGAGCGCCTAAAACTCGACAGAATCGCCCTTCTTCTGGGAAAAATCGCCGGGCAGAAAGCTACATGCTTCATTCTGGGCGACCTTTTCGATTTTTGGTTCGAGTTCCGGGGCGGCATCCCAAACGGCTACGACGAAATCCTGAAAATGCTCGGGGCGGCCACAGAGCGCGGCGCAGAGTTGCATCTGATCGGCGGAAATCACGACTGGTGGGCGAACGGGAAACTGGAGGCGATTACCGGCGTAATCGTTCACAAAACGCCGTTCATCGGGCGTCTCGGTGGGTTAAAAATCTACGCGTCCCACGGCGACGGCCTCGCGCGTTCGGACCGTGGATACAGATTATTTCTAAAACCGATTTTCAGAAACCGGCTGAACAACTGGTTATTCGAGCAATTGCCCGAATCGCTGGGTCAGGCGCTAATGAAAAAAATTTCCAACGGTAGCCGCCTTTACACAAAACAGCGCGATCTTCGACTGGAGGCCGAGTATGTCGAAGCCGCCGCCGAAATATGCGCTTCGGGCGAAATCGACCTCGTGATTATCGGCCACACACACGAACCCGCGCGCATTGTCGAACTGTCCTGTGGATTATACGCCAACACGGGGGAATTTTTCGAGAAATTTTCCTATATCGTCCTCGAGGAGGGCGAACTGCGTATAGAATTTATTTAATTTGGATTTAAGATTGCTGATATTCTATATAAAAAAGTTCAAACACACCTGTCGTTCTTTTTTTTTAAATGCTGTAAAAGCAAAAAGACCAGCATCAGCTCCGGGAGGATAACCGATAATTCACCGATAATTATAACGCCCCGCAACTCGTAAAGCCAGGCATTGTCGGGCCTGCCCATCAGAAGAAATATCTCGCCTATCAACGGAAAAACCTTATCGTAATAGTAAAAGCCGAGATAGACCGTTCCCGCGATCTGCAGCATCGGGGCGAAAATCGCAAATAAATATCCCCCTTTTTTTCTTAGAAGCAGCCCCAAACCGCCGAGAAGAAACAGCAGTGAAAGAACGATCAGCGCCAAAGAACCGATATTCACCGCATCAATAAATTCGGGCGTTTGCGCGATAGCGTTGAACGGGAAATCCATCGCGGCGAATCTTTCCGGAAGACCGGAAACATAACGGAATGCGAGCATATCGAAAATCGAATAGATAAAAGCCGCAACCAGCGGAAAATAGTAAAGAGGGGATCGTTTAGTTGTCATAATTGAGGTTGTTGAATATAGGTAAAAGGTAATAGGTAATAGCACCCGCACCGCGCCACCCCTCTGGATTCCGGGTCAAGCCCGGAATGACAATGTAAAAAAGTAGTGCGGAATGATAATGTTAGAAAATAGTGATGTGTATTTTGACATTCGAGCCTTGACATTTGGCCTTTTTTTACAATCCGGATTTGCAAATTTTTCTGTAGCTGCCTTAATTGCAAAATCATCAACATCTAATCGCTGTTCCCGTCGATCCTTTTCTTATAATCGATTACCTGACGCTCGTATTTTTCTCCCATCATGGGCGAAGATATCATAAAATCGGCGCTCACGCGATTGCATGCCACCGGGATATTCCAGAGAACCGCGATCCTGAGCAGGGCCTTGACATCGGGATCGTGCGGGTGCGGCTCCATCGGATCCCAGAAGAAGATTAAGAAATCTATTGTCCCCTCCGCGATCCGCGCGCCGATTTGCTGATCGCCGCCCAACGGCCCGCTCTTGAAGACCTCGACGTCCAAACCCAGTTTTTCCGAGATCATTTTCCCGGTTGTGCCGGTGCCAAAAAGCTCATGTTCCGCCAGCAGGTCACGATTGAAACGCGCCCATTCGAGAAAATCGCGCTTACGGTTGTCGTGTGCCACAAGCGCAATTTTTTTCTTAACATCCATATTCAGGATTTCCATAATCTACTCCAATAGAAAATTTGGGTCGGCACCGAACGCCACGCGGCGTCGCATTTGGTCGCCACGCGGCGCCGCATTTAGCCTCAACCGCCTACGGCAGATTCGGCGCTATTTCAGCAATATCATCTTACGTATTTCGCTCTCGTCATCGCAGGAGATGCGCATGAAATATACTCCCGAAGTCAACTCGCGCGAATTGTTGTCGAGACCGTCGAAAAGGACCGTGTAATATCCCGCCGGCAATTCTTCCGAAACGATAGTCCTGACCTTGCGGCCGGAAATATCGAAAATCTCCAGTTCTATCGCGCCGCCGGGGGCCGTGAATTTGACCATGCACTTCGTATTGAATGGGTTCGGAGTCGGTTCGCCGAGCGAGAGCGCGACGGGCCTCGAAATGACGCCGATACCCGCCGGATTTATCCGGCAAACTACCGGAATGACATGATCCGGCGATGTGAGATCGTTGGTCTCGATTTTCAGCCAGGCGTAATATTCACCGGGCGAAAGATATGGGACGTCGATGCGAATGTTCACAGTTTCCGGCGAACCGGCGGCGACCGTTCCCTCAATCGGGTCTTCCGATATCCACCAGGCGTCGGTGAGAACATAGACCTCGGCGTCGTCACCGAAATCCGGGGCGATGTCGTCGGGGATAGGAACGCCCATCATCTCGCTCAAAATCATCGCCCTGAGACAGACCGAAGGCGGGTCTTCGATGCTCGTCTTCGAGAAACCCACGCCTATCGAGTCCGCCTCGTTGAGCACCCAATGGGGGAAACCCGCCATGTCGAAACCGTATTCGCTGTCCGGATTGTAGCGCAGGATTATGCCGTCCACCGGGAAGGGCAGGTTGCCCGTGATAACGAGATACTCGACGCCCATCAAATCGGGGCTTCCGGTCGTTTCGTCCATATCGATGTCGAACACGAAACCCGCGGCAAAATCATCCGCAGGGTCGAGGCTTTCATAGGTATCAAATTTGAGCCAGAAATTGCCGACATTGTGCTGAGCATAGACGTCTTTGATATCGCGGGATGTCAGGAATTCGTCGGGGTCGTGGATAATATGCCGCCACGTGTCCGGATTTGGCGGGACAAGCGTCGCCGAAGCTACCGGCAGTTCGATAGCTCCGCCCACCCACATCTCGCGCAGAAGCCCGAGAATGTCGAATTTTTCCGGAATCGGACGATATCGCACGCTTCGCGTGTCGGGGCGGAATGTGTATTCGATAACGTCGTATTCCAGCCAGCCGTCGCCGATATTCGAGATAACGAGCGGCGTGTCCAATGGCGTCGGCCCCTGCTCGACCTCGATATAGAAGCTGTCGGGGAAAATCGAGACGCGGGCGTTGAACGGCGTAGCTTCCTGTTCGGGGCACGGCTCGCTTTCGCCCTCGCCATAAACACACGTAATACGATAGTAATATGTATTCTCGTTCACTACTGCCAGGTCGTTGAACAGCGTGTCCGGAACGGGTGTCGCGTTAATCGGGTCAGGTGGATATGCGCCGGGGCTGTCGGCCCGATAAACATTGTATCCCAGAAAACTCATTGGGCTTCTCGTCGTTCCGTAATGCATCGGGTCGGGCGAATGCCAGTGAAGCGGGACCTCGGCGTCGTGGCCGGATTCCGCTGTCAACATACTGGGGCGCAGGATTATCTGACGTTCGAGAATGCAAAAGTCGTCGATAAATAATCCGGGGCCGCTCGTTCCGTCGTCGGATTTGAAAATGTATTTGAATGCCAACACGCCGAACGGGCCGGACATATATGGAGTCAGGTCGAATTCGTATTTTGTCCAGCTTTCGGAATTGCCGGTGAATCCCGGCTCGCGCAGCGCATCGACATAGACGCCGGGATATCCGCCGAGCGGGGTTATGACATACCAGCGCATTCCGCCGTCGGAGCTGACCCAGACATTGCCGCCGTCGTATTGGCGCTCGCAATTGAAATTGGCCCACATCTCGAGCGTGGCCGCGTCCCAGCCGCTTATATCGTGAACTTCCGTGGAAAGCTCGTAGTCCGCGAGATTGTCGTATTCCGTCGTTAGCCTTGTGCCCCAGACCTTTTCGCCGGAATGCGCGCCGATAGCAGCCTCGGGGATTCCCCATTCCCAGCCGCCGGTGGAAGTCCAGCCGCCGTCGCCGGTCTCGAAATCGAGCCAGATAGACCGCACGATCCGCACCCAATAATAACCTTCCTCCGGGAGAGACGCGGAATTTGGCGTCGAGGCCGAATCCACCGCAATAATCGAGTATCCAATCGAATCCCCGGCGGTGATAGGCGGTGGGTCGATAGTCGCTGCGCAATGCCCGAGGGAATCCGGCGACACCGCGAGAGTTTCCGCGAAGGCGCCATCGAGCGTCCAGATAAAGGCGACATCACCTATTCCGAGATTATCGCGGACTGTAAAATCGACATTATACGGCGCCGCCGAAGCCGCGAGAGGAGTGAGCGGCTCGTGCTCGATAACGGGCG
>DAOWNU010000353.1 GCA_030642425.1 bacterium
ATGTCGCCGCCGGAATTCTGGATATCTATTGGGAACTCGGCCTAAAACCCTGGGATATGGCCGCCGGAGAACTTCTTGTCCGATGCGCCGGAGGAAAGACCGGCCGGTTCGACGGCTCCCCGTGGATTCTCGGCTGCGACCGTATTCTCGCGGCGCCGCCGGCACTGTTTGAGAAAGCCTCAAAGCTGCTGTGCAGGGGTGTTTGAGGAATTTTAAAGTTGAAGGAGTTGGGAATCCCTGAATTCCAGAATTTCTAAATTTCCTTTAATTAACAATGCGAAATTACAGTCCGAAACAAAATTTTTTCCTTTTCCTTGCCGGGACAATTATTCCGGCTTTGATATATTTGTTCGGGATAACATGGCGCGTGCGCTATATCAACAAGGAGGCCGAAAACTCCGGCCCGCCTTTGATATGGGCCTTTTGGCATTCACGGCTTTTGCCGCTTGTGTATTTTTACCGGAAGCGGGGGATAGTGGTTCTCGTTTCCCGCAGTTTCGACGGCGAGATTATCGCCAGAATTATTGAAAAAATGGGTTTTCGCACGATCCGGGGGAGTTCGTCACGCGGGGGCATGGAAAGCCTTCGCGAGATCGTTCGAGAACTGAAAAAGGGGTCGTTTGTCGCGTTCACTCCGGACGGCCCAAGGGGCCCGGCGGAAATCGCGCAGGGTGGGGCGTCGATGGCATCCGTTTTATCCGGCGCGCCGCTGGTTCCAACCTCTGTCGCGTCCAATTGCTGCTGGAAATTGAAAAGCTGGGATAAATTTCGGATACCGAAGCCTTTCGCGAGAATCGAAATCAGGCAGGACGAGCCTATCTGGCCGGAGGGCAAAAGGACGGGTCAGATGAAAGAATTGCTCCAAACACATCTCGAAAAAACGACGCATCTCTCGGATGAATCTGTAATGCGGAAGTGATCGATTGATAGTAATTTTCAATATAATTCTCACTGTGGCAATTATCGCAACGCTGCCGATTCTCGTTATCTGGGCGCTTGTAGGACGGCACCGCCTTGCCGAAAGGCTAGGTTTTTTGCCGGAAACTCCAACCGGCACGATTTGGATTCACGCCGCGAGTGTCGGCGAGGTCGGGGTTTCGGCAATATTGAGAAATATTATTCGCGAGATCGATCCGGATAGACCCGTGCTTATGACTTCGACAACGAAAATGGGCTACAGGCGACTCTCGAAACTCGCGGGGCACAACGACTATATTGCGGCCCTGCCGCTGGATCACCCGCTTTTTATCGACAATGCTCTAAGCCGTGTCCGACCGGACATGCTCATCGTTGTCGAGACGGAGTTGTGGCCGAACTTAATTTTCCGCACAAGCCGGAAAAATATCCCGGTAATACTCGCCAACGGGCGTATTTCAAATACCACGCTTTCGTGGGCATATAGATTCCCGCGCACCTTCGCAAAAATAACCGGCGCGCTGGATATTTTTCTGATGAAATCGAATTTCGACGCCGATAATTTGTTTAAAACCGGCGTGCCAGAAGAAAAAATTCTCGTTCCCGGCAATCTAAAATTCGCCGGAATTCCGGGGGAGATAGCCCCGATAGACCTATTCAGAAGTCCGGTCGTTGTTTTTGGGAGCGTTCGTCCGAAAGAGTTTGCCGCGATTGCCGGGGCAATCGCCCCGGTTCGCGAATTGTTCTCGCAGGCGCTGATGCTTATTGCGCTCCGACATCGACAGACACTGCCGGAACTTCGCTCGGTATTGAAAAAGGCGGGATTAAAATACGCCCTTCGAAGCGAGAAAAAAGAGCCGGACGAAAATAGGATTTTAATTATCGACACGATGGGGGAGCTTCTCGGTTTTTACGCATCTTCGGACGTCGCATTTGTCGGGGGAACTCTCGCCGATTACGGCGGCCATAACCCTCTGGAGCCCGCTTATTTCGGGAAGCCGGTGCTTTTTGGGCCGTTCTACGGCGCGAACCGCGAGGCCTACGACGCACTGCTCGAGACCGGTGGTGGGAGAGTGGTCCGCGACAGCGGCGAACTCGCGCGAGAGATAGCGAATCTTCTTGGCGACAAGCAGCTCCGCGAGCAGACGGGACGCTTTGCGCGCGATGCGGTCGACCGAATGCGACAGGTTTCGGAGGATTATAAGGGGCATTTGGAGAAATATTTATAACAGTAGAATTGGGGTTCTTTTTCTTAAAAGATATACTCGTTACACAGCTCCATCTGTGTAACGGGATTGCCAGGTCGTCGGCCAGAATAATAGAGATGAAGCGGAGCTTCTGGAACATAAACGTTGCGCAGATTTCGGCGTGAGCTCAGTCGAACGCTGGAGCTAAGCAACGAGAGGTAAATCCGATAACCCACTCAACAAGAGTGAACTACATAGATTCTAATATAGCAATATGAGGTGGTTTTTCGCGCCAATATCGGCACTTTTTGCGGTTGTCAGCTTTATTCGATGGAAGCTGTATCGCCTCGGGATATTTCTGCACAGCAAGAAGGCGCCCGCGCCCGTTATATCGGTTGGCAATATCGCGCTGGGCGGCACCGGCAAAACGCCCTGCGTTATCTGGCTGGCCAAAAAATTGAAAGATAGCGGCTACGACCCGGTGATACTCACGCGCGGCTACGGCGGGAAAATCAAAAAACGCCTTTTTATACTGGGCGATTCTCCGGGCGCAGCTCTCGCGGGCGACGAGCCGGCTCTGATGTCGCGGGCGAACCCGGATATCCTTATCATAGTCGATCGGAACCGGAGGGGCGCGGCGAATGAGGCCGGCGCAGGGCAGTGTCGGGTTTTCATTCTCGACGACGGCTTTCAGCATCTGAAGCTCGAACGCGATTTCGATCTGGTGCTTTTGCCGGCATCCGATCCTTTTTCTAAAAATCATTTTTTCCCGTGGGGGAGACTTCGCGACGGCAAATGGCGGCTACGCGAGGCGGACGCGATAGTATTGGTGGGGGAGTATCCCGACACGGCGTTCGTGGAAAGTCAGGTGCCGGGCAAGAACATATTCACTGCGAGAAGAGTTCCGGTCGGGCTGAAAACGCTCGACGGCAG
>DAOWNU010000023.1 GCA_030642425.1 bacterium
ATTCATGAGGAAGAAGAAAGCCGGATTGAAAATCGAAACGGACAAGAAAGATAACGCCGATCCGGGCCCGCTAAATCGCTCATCTCAAGACTTTACCGCTTCGCACTCGCAGAAATACAAAAGGGCTTATAAGCCGATAGAGCCGAAATGAAGCAGATTACTACAATAAGTATGCTCGCCGCAGTTTCGCTTATCCTTTTATCCTGCGGGACAGAGCCTTCGACCAACCCCGGGACAATAAATCTCGAAAATGTCGATAACGAGCCTTATGTTCATATTCAGCCTCCCGAAGAACCCGAAGGCACCCCGCGCGAGACGATTATCGACTGGAATGAGCATGGCGGAAACGTTATGGACTTCACGAAGCGGATCGAATACGATAACATAACGATAACCCGCCGGGTTACGAATATTCGATATTACAGCTATTGGTGGGTTAGGAACAGGCTCCGCGCCTACGACGAGAAACGGACTTTTCAGCCGGCGGATGTTGAAAAAACTATAAAAGTCGATTATTGTTATTATTACGGGGGAGTTCTCGAAAACTATGCCGCCTGGATCGATGGGTCGGTTTATTATTTCAGCGAGGAATTTAACCCGGACACTATCGATTATTCAAGCCCGGGCTGAGGAATTTTTCGAGATTATCGAACTTTGTTTTACAAATATAATTTATCCGGCGACAGCCGGGCATTTTTTTAACATCCGAAGCAGTGCTGGAACAGTTGAATAAATGAAGCATGTTCATAATCTGACGAAACGAATTTATGAAAAGAACAATATTTGGACTTTCTTTACATATTCGATAAATTAAGGGTTTTCTATGGCAACAATCACAGTGAAAATCGAGGATTCAAAGGCCGCACTCCTAAGGGAAAAAGCAAAGAAGTTCGGCCTTTTACCCGACCAGTTCGTTACAGCGTCTATCGAGGCCCTTCTTTCCCAGCCGGAACCAGACTTTGAAGAAGCAATTCGCAGAGTTCTGTCTAAAAATAAAGAGCTTTACGAGCGGCTTGCATGATGCGCTATCTTTCTCTACTTGAAATTTTTGAGATCCATGAGGCGGTAGTTGCTTCTTCAGGCGGTTCACCCGGTATTAGCTCTTTAATTACATCTGATTGGAACTCAAGGTGAAATTTTACCGGAGAGGCGCCGGACAACCCGAATATATGAAATATATTCATTAGTTTTAAAATTTCACCGAGCGGAATGCAATTCCACTCACACTGGAGAGGTGCCGGAGCGGTTGAACGGGACGGTCTTGAAAACCGTTGTGCCCATCGGGCACCGAGGGTTCGAATCCCTCCCTCTCCGAATTTTTTTTTAGAGGCTCTATCGGGTAATAACCTATCTACCAGTGAGTTAGAAAAAATTATAAGTGGTTTAAACCACTTCCCCCGGAAGCCATTTATGTTTATTAAATAATTATTTTATACATTCGACTCGTGAAAAACCGTTTTCCCGGAGTTTATAAATCTTCAAAACCTTAATAGGCACGGCGTCTCGCCGTCCATTTCCCCTTCGACAGGCTCAGGGACCTCATGTCGAGCGAGACGCTCGATCTTTTATAAGGAAATTAATTAAAGAGCATAAACCATTTCCACCGGAAGTATTTTTTAAAGTACTCGAGCCTTATTTAGATGAGGAATGAAGTCTTACTTTTAAAATCCCCCATACCCTTTTCAATTGCTTTTCTCAAAATATCATATATATTAAAAAGATTTTAGTTTCTCCCGAACCGGAGATTACGACGATTTGTAATATGAATAAAAATAATGAAAAAATAGAACTCGACGCCCTTAAATCGAAGATTGTTGAACTCGGCAGAATACCGGTGCACGTGGCGATTATTATGGACGGCAACGGCCGCTGGGCAAAAAAAATGGGCCTGCCTATCAAAGAAGGTCACGCCGCGGGGGTGCGCACGGTCAAAAAGACCGTCAAAATCGCCCGCGAAATGAAAATAAAAGTTCTCACTCTTTACACGTTCAGCAGGCAAAATTGGAAACGCTCCGCACAGGAGGTGGCCGCGCTGATGTCGATTCTGTCCTCGTCCGCAATCAGAGAGGTCGAAGAACTCTATCGGGAGGGCGTAGGCGTGAGGATTTCGGGGGATTTGGCCGGTCTTCCCGCGCTTCAACGCAAGGCCATGGGGATGATCGTGAAACGCACTGCGGACAGGAAAGAACTCATCCTTAATCTGGCCTTGAACTATGGCGGAAGAGATGAAATAATCCGCGCGACAAAGACTATCGCCGAAGAGGTCGCCGCAGGAAGATTGGCCCCCGCAGAGATCGACGGCGAAACGATAGAAAAGAACCTCTATACCGCCGGACTGCCGGACCCGGACCTCCTGATACGAACGAGCGGAGAGATGCGGGTGTCGAATTTCCTTCTGTGGCAGTCAGCATATTCCGAGTTCTATGTTACAGAGACGCTCTGGCCGGATTTCGACCACGCGGAATTCTGCAAGGCCCTGCTCGAATTCGCCGGCAGAGATAGACGTTTCGGTGGAAGGAAGGCTGTCTGATGCATCCAGAATTATTCCATATTGGCCGTTTTGCCGTAAAATTCTGGGGGCTGATGATGGCCATCAGCGTGGTTATCGGCCTATTTATTTCGCTCAAGCGTGCGAAAAAAATGGGCGTTAATCCCGATTTAGTCTATGATATGGTCATCCTGGTCGTTGTTTCATCGATAATCGGCAGCCGGATTTTCTATGTTATTTTCCATCTCGACGAGTTCAGCGGAAATTGGCTGGATATAATCAATCCGTTCTCCGGCCCGGGCGGATTCGGGATTGCAGGCCTGTCCATGATGGGCGGCGTTTTCCTCGTGGTTATTTGCGCGGCCGTTTATTCTCTTATAAAGAAGGTCAAGTTTTCCCGCCTGGGCGATGTGATAGCTCCGGCCTTCCTTCTCGGCGCGGGAATTACGCGGATAGGGTGTTTTCTCAACGGCTGTTGCTACGGGAGGCCCACTACCGGGCCATTCGGGATAATTTTCCCGGACGGCGCGGCGGGAAGTTTCTGCGATTACCTGTCCCGGATGCATCCCGAACAGCATTTCACCGGTCTGATCCCGACCCAGCTTATGGCCTCCGCCCTCGGTTTTATCCTCTTTTTCGTTGTGCTTGTGCTCGAGCGCTGGAAGAGATTCGACGGCTATACGACATGGCTCGTCCTTGCGCTGTATAGTATCGACCGATTTTTTGTCGATCAATTTCGCTATTACGAGCCGAAACAGATTCTGGGACATCTCGGCCCGCTGGTTTTCACGGTTAATGAGATTGTATTGATAGTCCTGTTCGTTTTAAGCGCGATAATGTTTTTTCTCGGCTCTCGAAAGAAAAGCGCGGCATTGAAATGAATTCGATTTCCTTAATAAAGAGGGTCTCGAAGGGCTTTCTCGATCTGTTATGGCCCCCTTTCTGCGCTATTTGCGGAGGAAGAACGAAGTCCGGTCCGGTCTGCGAGCGATGCAGCGCCGCGATGACAAAGATCGGAGAAAAATTCTGTCCGGAATGCGGGAGTCCTATCACAGGGGATTTCTGCAGCCGCCACAGGGATGCCGTTTATCCGCAATTTCTTCCGGCATTCGATTTCGGAGATCGGGTCAGAGAACTGATTCATAAATTGAAATATTCCGGCAGAAGGGACATCGGACGTTTTTTCGGCGATATAATCCTCGGTCTCGAGCAAGCCGATCCTATCTGGGGGCGCATCGACGGCCTTTTGCCGGTGCCTCTTCATAAATTGCGAATGAGGGACAGAGGATATAACCAGAGCGAAATTATCGCCGAACCGATATCCAAAGCCACCGGAATTCCGATGTTCAGCAAATCGATAAAGAGGGTCAGAAATACTTCCAGCCAGACAAAGCTCAACGCGAAAGAGCGCGAAAATAATATCGCCGGAGCTTTTATGGTTTCCGAAAGGCTGACCGGAAAAAAGCTCGCAATAATCGACGATGTGATAACAACCGGAGCGACGACGAAAGAACTCGCTTCCGCAATAAAACAGGCTGGCGGGGAAGTTGTTTGCGCGATGTGCGTCGCCCGCCCCGGATTTGAAAACTAAAAGTCTATTGAAGAATGCTGAATAATGGTTAATACGAGTATTTTCTTAGTAAAAAAATATCAAATGCGTATTGAAAGTAATAAGGTAATAGGTAATGGGTAATAGCGCCACACCGCACCGCCCACCGGATTTCCGATTTGGGTCGGGGATTACAAATCGGGGAAAATTAGCCCCGGACTTTAGCCCGGGGTTAAACGAGAAGCGCGGATATATAACCGTTTCAACGGTTTCCCGTGGTAACCTCTTCAGAGGTTTCTGGATTCCGGGTCGAGCCCGGAATGACAAGCTTAGTCGATCTTTGTAAAATATGACTGAAATGGCAGAAAGGCCGTGGTTGAGCCATCGGAAGGCCTGTTTTTCCTGTCTGGAGGGCAGTTTTTCCCGTCTGGAGGCCAAAAATTCTTTTGACGGGCCTCTTCGGCGCGTCTGGAGGTATCTTCCCGGCGTCTGGAGGTGTATTTTTCCCGTCTGGAGGCCAAAAATATCTTCGGAAGGTGTTCTCATCTCGTCGGAAGGCCTGTTCAAACCGTCGGGAGGCCTGTTTTTTTCGTCTGGAGGCCAAAAATATCTTCGGAAGGTGTTCTCGTATCGTCGGTATGGCCTCTTCAAACCGTCGGGAGGCCTGTTTTTTTCGTCGGAAGGCCAAAAACATCTTCGGAAACCGGTGGCAGCCCGGCAAAATTCGATGAAAAGTAAGAAATGTGTCATTTCGAGGGGCAAAGCGACGAGAAATCTTGTGCAATGAACGGAAAGATTTCTCCCTTCGGTCGAAATGACAGTGAGTGTCGGTCGAAATAATGTCGCCTTTTTGTCTTTGACATTTGAATTTTACTGCTTAATTGAAAAGGATTTAATAATATTTGCGCATTAAAAAAATCAGCAATATAAATTTAAGAAAGGTGTGAAAAATGCAATGGGTTTATCTTAACATGTTGATGTCGATGGGACAGCAGGAAGGCGGTCAAGAACCGAATATGCTAATATCTTTGCTGCCCTTTGTCGCGATTATCGCAATCTTCTATTTCCTGTTTATCAGGCCCCAGCAAAAACAGCGAAAGCAAACGGATAAAATGCTTTCGAGCCTGCAGAAGGGCGATAAGGTGCTGACTTCCGGAGGGCTTATCGGGAGCATTGTCGGGGTGGGCGAAAACACGATAACGATTAAATTCGGCGAGGGTTTTAAGACGGAAGTGGGGAAAAGTTATATCGTGAGCAAAATGGAGAGGTGATGTCCGATAAATTCCCGGAAAAGCTGAAATTCTGCTACTGGGGAAATCCTATCCTGAGAGAAAAGGCTGTCAAAGTGGAAAATCCGGAATCGCCGGAGACGCAGGAGTTTATCGAGAAGATGCGCCTGATACTGGAGGAGCACGACGGCCTCGGCCTCGCCGCAAATCAGGTTAATTGCAACAGGCGTGTCTGTCTCGCGGCCTTTCCGAAAGAGGGCGAATATCCCGAAATGAAAGTCTTGATAAATCCAGTTATCCTCGAAAAAAGCAAGAAAACGGTGCGCAGAGAAGAGGGCTGCCTTTCGTTTCCGGGCATTTATAAGGATATCGACCGACCGGGAAAAATAAAGGTAAAGGCCTATATTACGGGCGAAGGCGAGAGGATTTTCGAGGCGGAGGAATTGCTGGCGCGAATTATCTGCCACGAGGTGGATCATCTGAACGGGGTCGTTTTTATCGACCACCTTTCCTACCTTTCGCGGAGCCTGCTGAAAAAGGAGCTGAAACGGATCGCGGAGAAAAAGAACATCTTATGAGCATTGTCTTTTTCGGGACGACTGAGTATTCCGCCGCGATGCTAAAGGCGATCCTGAAAGCGGATTATCATGTTTCCCTTGCGGTAACTCTGCGAGACAGACCGTCTCTGCGCGGGCATTCGCTCCAGCCGACGCCGGTCAAAAGGCTTGCCGAAAAGATGGGGATTCCGGTTTTTTGCGCGGACAATATGAAAGACCCCGCTCTGGCGCAGATTGTCCGAAAGCAGAAAGCCGAACTCGGTATTGTCGTGGCGTTTAAGATTCTTCCGGGGGCGGTTTATGGCGCCCCGAAACTCGGAACTGTCAATGTGCACCCTTCGCTTTTACCGGAACTGCGGGGGCCGGCCCCGGTTCGCTGGGCGATAATGCGCGGATATTCCGAAACCGGAATTACTACTTTCAGTCTGGTGGATAAGCCGGATGCCGGCGGGATACTGCTTCAGGAGAGCATATCTATCGGGGATGACGAAACTTACGGCGAGCTTTTCGAGAGAATTGTGCCCCCGAGCGCGGATGTTCTTATAAGAACTATCGAAGGCCTTCTCTCCGGCAGCCTGAAGCCGGGTCCTCAGGACGTCTCCCGCGTAACGAATGCGCCCAAAATAACGAAGGAGCTTTCCCGAATCGACTGGAGTTGGCCCGCGCGAGAAATACGAAATCTCATTCGTGCGCTCGCTCCAAAGCCCGGGGCCGTGACGGAATCGAGCGATATCGGGTTGAAGATTCTGAGGGCGGAAGTTGTCGGTGGTAACGATTTGCCGGGAACCGTGATCTCCTGCGATCCGAAGGGTGGCTTAATTGTTGCTTGCGGCGAGAATGCCATTTCCCTGACACGATTGCAGACCGCCGGAAAAAGGCCAATGGACGCCGCGGATTTTCTCAGAGGATGCGCAATAAATACCGGGGAGAGATTCAAGTGAAGGTTCGAGGCGGAAAGGGTCTGTTTCTTGGGCTGTCATGGCTGGCTTTTGCGCTTATCGCCGCAATCGCTGCATTCGTGGTATATCTCATAATTCCTCGAGCCGTCGAGTTGTATTTCGCGCTGCCGATAATACTCTGGGCGCTCGCGGGAGCTTTGCTGGCGATTATCGGCGGGGGATTGCTACTTATTACAATTGCCGCCTTCGCCGGTCTCGACGTCCTTTACCCGCACGGCGGCGATCCTATCACGATGCGCGTCCTTTTCCCGGTCGTTCTGACTCTCGGTCGAATACTCGGTTTCGATAAGGAACGGCTTCGTGAGGCATTTGTCGATACGAACAACGCGCTGATACTCGCCCAGCGCAAGCGAATTTCCGTCGATAGGGTGTTGTTTTTGCTGCCCCATTGCCTGCAAAATCACGAATGCCCTTGGAAGATCACCTACGATATGGACAATTGCAAAAGGTGCGGCAAATGCGATATCGCCGCGCTTTACGAACTGTCGGAACGGTATAACACCGATGTGCGCGTTGCAACGGGAGGCACACTCGCACTCAGGGCCGTCCGGGATTTCAAACCAACAATAATACTTGCGGTGGCGTGCGGAAGAGACCTCGCCGCCGGAATAATCGATGCGCATCCTTATCCGGTTTTTGGCATCCCGAACGAGCGTCCCAACGGGCCGTGTTTCGACACAAAGGTCGATGTTCGGAAGGTGGAAAGCGCGTTAAAGGAACTTATTGGCGCATCGAAAACGAACGAATCTCAATAGAATAGGAGTAAAATTAATGAATATACAAATTGTTGTGAACGTTCAGGTCCACGAGTCCCGAATTGCGATATTGGAAAACGGGAAATTGGTGGAACTGCTTATCGAACGCCCCGATCAGCGAAGAATGGTCGGAAATATTTACAAAGGAAAGATCGAGCGGGTATTGCCGGGCATTCAGGCGGCCTTTATTAGTATAGGTTTGGAAAAACACGCCTTTCTGCACATCTCCGATGTCGCCCGGTTCGACCCTTATGCCGACATCGAAACTGAAGATGAAGAATCCGGCGGGCGTATAAAACGCAGACGTAGGACTGCTCCGGATATCAGAAACTTCCTGCGAACAAATGACGACGTTCTTGTGCAGATCACAAAAGAACCTATCGGCACGAAAGGCCCTCGATGCACAACCGAGATCAGCCTTCCGGGGCGATACCTCGTTCTTATGCCCGGCCAGCGCCATCACGGGGTTTCGCGCAAAATCAAATCCCGGAAAGAAAGGATGCGCGTCCGGGATATTATCCGGAAAATAAAGCCCGGTGGCGCGGGTTTGATAGGAAGATCGGCCTCCGAGGGGAAAAGCCACGACGTTCTGAAAAAGGACCTCGATTATCTCGTGAAAGAATCGGACGAGATAAGGAAGAAGGCGGAAGTCCTCGACGCGCCCACCCTTTTGTATCGCGACATGGGGATGATCGCCTCGATGGTCCGCGATCTTTTCACCTCCGATATGGACGAGTTCATTCTCGATTCGAAATCGGAGTTCGACAAGATCCGCAAATACGCCAAACAGGCCGTCCCGAAGCTCGCGGATAGAATTGTGCTTTACAAGGGAAAATCCCCCATTTTCGACGCTTATGACGTGGAAAACCAGATCGAGAATATGCTGAAACGCAAAATATGGCTTAAAAAGGGCGCTTCGATAGTGATCGACAATACCGAGGCCATGATCGCCATCGATGTCAATTCCGGCCGCAATGTCGGCAAGGGTAAGAGCTATGAGGCGACGCTTCTTCAGGTCAATCTGGCAGCGGCTGATGAGATAGCACGCCAGTTGCGCCTCCGCGATCTGGGTGGAATAATTGCATTAGATTTTATAGATATGGAAGTGGAGGAAAACCGAAAGAAACTTCAGGATACTTTCGCAACGGCTATGGAGGATGACCGCGCGCGATATAACATATTGCCTATCAACGAATTCGGTATGATCGTGCTCACACGGCAGCGGGTGCGCCAGAGTATAATCGAACGTATTTCCGATCCTTGCCCGACATGCGGCGGCGTTGGCATGGTTTTCTCCCCGGTTACTGTAATCGCCCGTCTCGAGCGATGGCTGATGCGGGCTTCCGCCGGAAGCGAGAAACGGGATTTTCTCGTGATAGCCCATCCGCTGGTTGCCGGAGAGCTTGCGGCCAATGGGGGCGAGCGGATCGACGAGCTTGAAAATCATTATCGCGTTCGGATCGAATATTTCCCCGATCCGACTATAGACCCGGATGAGTTTTCGGTTCTCGACGCCGATACCGGCGAGGAATTGACGAATGAATTCTTGAGTTGATGCGGCTTTTTCGCCTTTTGGCATCCTTCTCGCGTGTTCCACGCTTCGCAGGAAATAACTTGCGCGAGCTAACTCGCTTGCGTATATTGAAATAAGTGGTGTTATTTAAGAAACTGTTGGAGATAAGATGACCGGTTCCATGTTCGGAAATATCTGGCGGATGGTAATGGCCACCGGCCTTTTCGGGAAATTCATCCTCCTGGTTCTTTTTATCCTATCGGGATATTCGTGGGGAATAATTATTAGTAAATGGCGGCGCTTCAATCGGTTATCCAAGGATTCGATAAAAATAAAAAAGGCTATCGGCAATCACCGGGGCGTGGAAATACTACGGCTCAACCTGCCATCGAGAGACCATCCGATAGTCCGGCTGGTGGAGGCGATTCGCCACGAATTGGGGCCGGGGGCATTCTCGGCAGGCTCCACGACACGCGAATCGGACCTCAATTCGCTGTTCGAGGCGCTCTCGCAGCGCGCGGAAGTTGTGGTCGAAGAGGTCCTTGGGAGCGAGGAGAGAAGGGTGGATTTTCTCGCCATGACCGCCAGCGTTTCGCCCTTTCTCGGGCTTCTCGGAACTGTCTGGGGAATCACCCAGAGCTTTTGGGAGATCGGGCAGCAATCCAGCGCGAATATTGCAGTTGTCGCCCCCGGGCTTGCGGAGGCGCTGATAACGACAATTGCCGGACTTCTCGTCGCGATCCCGGCGGTAATAGCGTTCAACCTGTTCACCGGCAGGCTGCGAGAATTTGCCGGTGAACTTTCCGGCTTCTCGAAGAGACTTATTACGCAGTTGAAAAGAGAGATAAGCCACAACATCGATATCAAACGCCGGCCCACGGGGATCGACCCGCGATGACCAACTATAAAGAAAGATATAAAACTCAGATACAGATGAATATCACATCGATGATGGACGTGGTGTTTATGTTGCTCATTATTTTTATGATAGCGGCGCCTTTAATGCACGCCGAGATCGATGTCAAACTCCCAAAATCCGCGGCGGCGCGAATGAAAGAGGAAACGACGATAACGGTTTCGATCACGAAAGAGGGGGATATCTATATCGGGAAAACACCGGTTGCTCTCGACGATTTTCCCGCCGAAATAAAGAAGCTTGTTTCCTCGGGCGCGATTTCGAGTATCTCGCTAAAGGGCGACGAGGGAGTGAATTACGGCCTTGTGATGAAGGTCGTGGGATATATTAAGGAGGCCGGTATCGAGAATCTTGGGCTTGTCGCGACCCCCGAAAGGAGAGGTAGGTGAGCTTTGAGGCGCGAGCTGATAATAAGTTACGCCTCTCACGCGTTTCTAATCGTTCTTGCGCTGATTGTCAGCGCGTTTTCCAGGCCGATGAGGCCGCCCGATAAGGTCTATTCCGTGAAAATTATCGCGGCGCCGCAGCCAAAAACGGTGCAAAGGGCCGAGGATAAACCTCAGCCGGAACCGAAACCGGAAGAAAAGCCGGTGGTTGAAACAAAGCCCGAACAGACGCAGACGAAGCCTTCGACGAAAACTGTCCCGAGGCCGGAGCCTAAACCGGAACCCAAAGAAACAAGCCCGCGCGGCGAAGGGCATATCACGGTGGACGGTCAGGATTTCAAGGACGACTATTACTTGAACTTGATATATATGAAGGTCTATCGAAATTGGCTGCCGCCTTCCACGGGCAGAAAGCTCACCGCGACGGTGTATTTCCGAATTTTGCGCAACGGCGAGGTGAAGAACGCCAAAGTGGAAAAAAGAAGCGGTGTTTCGAATTACGATCAAAAGGCGTTGCGAACCGTCCTCGTTTCATCGCCATTTCCCGAACTGCCGGAAAGCTATACCGGCGACCATCTCGGAGTGCATTTTGAATTCGTTCACAATAAATAGAGATTGCTGAAAAATGACAAAATACTCCACAAATAGAATAATACTATGGCAACGTCATTGCGAGCGGCTGCCAGTCGGCGTTTGCCGACCGAAGGGAGCGTCGCAATCTCTTTG
>DAOWNU010000313.1 GCA_030642425.1 bacterium
CTGGAAATGTTTTTAAGCATACTGGAATTCCAGCGGGACGGCATCGAGCGTCTGTTCGTGCCTGTCCCCCTCTGGAAAGAGAAAATCTTTTAATTCTTTCATCGGAACAGGCCGATATATATCCTTCTCCCTACCCTCGTCAATCATATATCGTATGTATGTTTCGATAGCGTTTTTTAGCCCATCCAGCGCCTCGTCTTTTGTCCGCCCGCACGATGCCACGTCCAATTCCACGCATAGGGAGGCAAACTGGTCGTCGTCTTTTTTTATGAGGCATGTAAATAATTGCATTTTATATCTCTGCTTTTTTTGTGTGCCGTGTTGTCATTGTATTATCTATTAAAGGCATAATTCCATGTCTGATCTCGTCGAAGAGGACATGTTCGCCCTTCTCGAATTGTTCCACACCCCTATTGAGCGCGGTTATCTCTTTTGCGCTTAGCTCGTCGGTTTCCGTCAGAAATTGCGCGAAATACCACAACATCTTGAGTTTCTCGTTCGATAATTCGTCGAGAACGCCCCGCAATTCTTGCTTTACATTATTCACTATCGGTCTCCTGCGAAAAGATAATATTCTATAGCTCCCGCGTGGCTGTCCTCTGTTTTTCAATAAATAAAGCAACGTGAATCAACATGTCAAGAGAAAAGAATAGATTTCTTAAAAAAAAATCTCGTTTCCACCGCCCCCGCGTGGGAACGTCTTCTCAGACGCTCCGCGTTATCTTCCCCACCCTATCGACACGGAGCGTCGCCCCGTTTGCTTCCACGGAGACCGTGGGAGAAAGGATCATCGCTATCGTATAATGTTGCAAGTCGCATCATCTCCCGCGAACCGCGGCGGCTTTGCCCGCTATCGAGGCCTTGAAGCGGTCGTTATACATCGCCCCAACCTCCGTGCCGGACAGGCGGAATTGACCGACCGTTACCGCATCGAGTTTTACAAGAAAATCGAGACTTTGATTGGGCCGCAGGTCGAAAAACCATATCGCGCGGTCGTCGCGGATGTCAAGATATTCCTCGCGCCCGAGATTATATCCTTTCGTCCACGGCGGATAGGCCTCCTGAGACAGCCGGATATTCTCTATCTCCCAACCGGCGGGGATAATCTGTATCAGGGCGACCTCCTCTATCGAATAGGCCGTGAGGTTCTTGACCCTGAGCGCGCACCAGAAAGACTCGCCCTGCTTCACCGATGCCGTATAAATATTCACGCCGTCCTCGTCGAAGAAATGCCGCGTCAACCCTATATTGCTGGTCATCGTTTGGGTTTGGTCTATCATCGGGACGCCTTCCCATGTCAGCGTGGAGAATGCCTGCCCTTTTGATTTCAGCACGATCTCGATCTCTCCGCCGAAACCCTCTTCGATTGGCAGCGTGTATGCCGCTTTGTCGGTGTCGAAACCGATCTTCGTCCCGCCGGGAAGGACGATCTCCCCGCGAAGTGGCTCTCCGCCGACAAACTCGTCCACGAACTTGCCTATCGCCAGAAGACAATAAGCCGAAGTTTGCGTGGACATCCATCGATCGGAGGAGATTTCTTCGGCAATATCCCTGAACAGGGGGAATGCGCGGTCGCCGTCTTTCATCATCGTGAGAATCTCGAGGATAATGGCCTGATCGCGCATGCTGGAGCCGTAGGTGCCCGCGAACTCGTTGTAGTGTTCCACTTCGACACCGAGCTGCGCGACTATTCTGCGGGCCGTCTTATCCGAACCCGCAAGCTGATATGCCGCCGCGAGGAGCCATTTGCCGGTAACGGTCAGCTTATCATAGTAGGTCTCGCGGAGAAGATTCATTGTGCCGATAGGGGCCTCGCCGGCCAGCGCCATCACATACACGCGATAGCATCTGTCGAGATACTCCCATTTTTTAAGATTATTGAGTGGGGCGCGGCAGGTTTCCCGCTGGAACTTGAGCCAATTGTTGAACAACCTCTCCGGAACGTGATAACCACGATTCTTTGCCTCGATAAGGAAATGTCCGGCGTAAGTCGTTCCCCAATAGCTCACGCGTCTGCCGTTGGGCCAATATGAAAATCCTCCGGGAACCATCTGATACCGGGGCATTCTGTCGATAGCGGTGTTTATATTCTTATCGACATTGCGGGCGGTGCGGTCGTTCATTTGGACGATGTCTTTCATATATAACTGCGGGAACGCGGCCGATACGGTCTGCTCGACACAGCCGTAGGGATAGCGCATTAGCCACGCAATTCTGTCGTCGAGTTCGAGCTTTTCAACCCTGGAGACGCTCAGTTTTGCGCTATTGGTTCCGGGGATACCGTCGTCGGGGATGAGCATCGAAATGCGTTCCCCCTGTCTCGATGTCTTAGTTTCGCTTGCGGAAATGCGCGAACTCGAGGGCCTCACCGCGATATCGGTCGTCAGCGACGTCGCATTCTTTCCGGCCTTCGCGAACACCCGCACCTTGCATGCTCCGACTTCCTTTCGCGCCTTTATGTGAAAATAGATATCGGATTCGCCCTTTTCCGGCAGGTCGATAGTAACTTTGCTCTCGCCGACTATTTCCAGAACACCCTCGACCTCGATACCGACCTGTGTTCTGCCGATTCCGTCCTCCATCGCGAACACGGTTACGGGAACAGTTATCATATCTTCCGGGCCGAGAACTCTCGGCAGTGTCGGCATGACCATAAGCGGGGATTTGACCGGAACGTCCCTGTCCTCGCTGCCGTAGCGGCCGCCTTTTGCCGCGACGACCATAACCCTCACCGAGCCGACATATTCCGGCATTTTGAAAGTAACTTTTCCGTGGCCGTTTGGGCCGGTCAGTTTTGGGCCGGAGAAAAGGCAGACCGGCTTAAAACGCCTTGTCTTTACCGGCGAAGTTAGGTCGGGTTCGCCGTCGGCATAGCCGCCGCCAATCGAGAATTTCTTGAATATCTCACCCCAGTTGGCGCCGATAATATCGGAGAAAAGGTCGCAGGTGTGAATCATCAAGGCCTGTTTTCTAAAATAGTATTCCCAGGGGTCTGGGGTTTTAAAGCGGGTCAGGTCGAGCAGGCCCTCATCGACAACCGCAACCGTCCATTGAACCTGCGCCTTGTCTTTGGTCTGAACCTCCACCGAGAATGTTTCTCCGGGCGCGATTTTATCCGGGACTATAACGTCCAGATTCAAATGTGTTCGCGGGTTTTCAACCATCAGCGGAACAATGCCATACATACGGATCGGGCGGTCGTTCGAGGTCTGCGAGTGCGGCTGGATAACCGACACGAAGGCATAGGCGTTGGGAACCATTGCCTCGGTTATCGGGATTTCGAGCACCGTTTCGTTCGAGCTGATCATGTGCCAGCTCGTGTGGAGCAGTTTATCCGCCTTCTCGAC
>DAOWNU010000358.1 GCA_030642425.1 bacterium
CAGCAGTATTACTGCAGAGCCGACATCCCTTACCCAGGTACCATAGCCCGGAACATTGTATATTTGTTTGTTGATATATGCTTCGTCTCCACCCTCGTCGATAAGTATTCCCACGCCGTCTGCGTTGCCCGCCCCCTGAGAAAGGTCCCAACTTATGTAGTTATCGTCCCCGACTCCGCTGTCGAGTAGAAATCCGACCGAAAGATCGTGCCCGCAGCCCTGAGATACGCCGTGCGAGATGTAGCTGTCGCTTCCGCCACCGTCGAACAGCATGGCCGAACATAGATGTGTTGCGGCTCCCTGGCAATATTGATAGCCAATATAGACATCGTTTCCGGTGCGATCCCAAAGCCCGCCGAAAGCGAGCCAGTAGCTTGCGCCTTGCCCGAAAATATCCGACACATAATGGTCGTTTCCGCTTGCGTCCAGAAGCAGGCCTATCCCGCCGGACCAATCGGGTCGATTGCCATAGCCGAAACCCTGCGAAAGCGAGAGGTAATGGTCGGCGTATCTCAGCCTGTCCACATAGGCCGCCTGAGTTGTGTAGCTGTCGTTGCCGGCATTGTCGATAATCGCCCCAAAACCGCCGACATAGCCGAAGCCTTGCGAATACAGCCTCGCCGAATAGCTGTCGTGGCCTTTCACGTCGAGTAGAATGCCGAAGCCCATAAAACCGGCGCCCTGACTCCCGATATCGCCGATATAGACGTCGTCGCCGTCCATGTCAATCAACATGCCGGAACCATAGCTGCCGCTTCCAATTCCAAAATCGCCGCTGTTGTAGGTGTCGTTTCCACCATGTTCGATAAGCACGCCGAACCCGAGGCCCCCGCTGCCGAATGCGAAATTTTCGCTGGAAACATAATTGTCGTCGCCGGACAGGTCGATACACACTGCGAAAGGCACCGTGCTGTCCGCTCCACCCGCGGAGACGGTATAAATATCGTCCCCTCCGAGGTCGATTATCGCCGCGAACCGGGCCTTATATATCGTTTTTCCGGGGCCGCCGATAATAACCGGGCCGCGTTCGGTTTCGCACCAGAACACGACATCGCCCGTGGCGATAGTGTCGGGCACCGACGGCGACTCTTCGCCCTGCGCTGTCAGACCGCCGACCTTGTCGTCCGCGGTAACAGCGCCTTTCAGGATTGTAAGCGCGGCGTTTGCGAGCCGACCCCTATCGACCTTGGATGTTATCTGGAATATACGCTCTGTTCGCATTTCGTCTTCGAGTTCCAGCCTGTCTAATTCTTCGAGCGTTGCCCCGTCGTTTTCCGAGTCGAGGTCGGCGCCGTCTTCGCGGATGAGGTAGTTCACTCCCCACAGGCGAATCGTGTCCATCTGGAAGCTGTCGACTTCGGTGAAAGCCGCCTCCATATCAACTTCCGCCTGTTCGTATGCGGCGAAAATAATATCGAGCGCCTCTCGAATTCGGACGGGGATAGTTTTCTGTCCCTTCCACGGGTAATCTTCACCGACGGATTTTATCACGGGAGTTGCCGGCACGATGTCCATAAGCCGGGCGGCTCCCGAGAGGATGCTCACCGGGTCGATATCCCCGGCGGAGAAAAAATCTCCGAGCGAATCCAGTTTCTCCGGCATTGTTAATGGCCACTCCATCGTGGAATCCACGAACGAAAGGCGAAAGGGGTCCGATAGAAGCGAAATCACGGAGAGGTCTCTCTCTCGCATTTTGAGCGCGATTAGCGCCTCGTCGACCGCCTCCTCGCGGGTGAGGATTGTCTCTTCCGCGTTCGACGCGATTGCGATAAGCATTATCAGGGCTGTTGCGATGAGTGTTCTCATCCTGCCTCCGGTTACATTTTTCCGGCAAACTGACCAAGAGGGTCAAGAAATTAGTAATTTTACACTATATTAGTAAAAAAGCAATAGAAGAATTGAGAGTTGGCCGAAAAAAATGAAAATTGAGATAGTTTCGAGCTTTCCACGGCATAAACCCTTAAAGGTCATTCAATACTAAATTTATACATTCAGCGTCGATAGGGAGAAAATATGGCGCAGAGCGTCGAAGTGAGGACAATAATTTTGATTTTTGATTTGTAATTTTAATATTTATCTCTTGTTCTCTTGTTCCAACGCTTGACTCGCGAAAAACCCACACTGAAAAATGCGGCTTGACACGGGCGGCCAAATTATTAGATTCCTATCGTGAAAATATTTTTTATAATAATACTGCTCGTTCCCGCGATGCTGTTGGCCGCCGAAACCGATACCGCCGGGGTCTGGAAACCCAACCCGTCGATTGCGGCGGCGTTGTCCTTTGCGATACCCGGCGCGGGACAGGTCTATAATCACAGCTATTGGAAGGCCCCGATAGCCCTCGGCCTCGAAGGCTACGCCGGCTGGGTCGCCTACGACGCCCATCGCACAATGCTCGACGCCGAAGAGCAAGGGCGAATCTACGAAGAGGGCACCGCAGAATACGAAGCCGAAAAATCGCGATGGGAAAAGGCACGCGAGCGCAGGAACATTAACCTGTGGATTCTGACGGGCCTTGTTTTTATCTCCACTATCGACGCCTATGTTGACGCCCATCTTTTCGACTGGACGCGGGAGATGGCGAGGCCTATCGAGCCGAAAAAGAGCGAAGTTACACTCGCCCCGGTGATCGATCCCGACGGTGGAGTCGGATTGTCCCTGAGCCTTTCGCTGAATCTGCCCTGAGACCTTCAGATATAATTTTCGGATTTCAATTTTGAACGGCCTGCATCAGCGGATCAGCACCGCTCTTCCGGTCGAACAGCCAAAGACTGTGGAAACCCTTATTAAATATACTCCCGAAGGCAGATTTTCGGTTGGCTCCCATGTGAACAGGCCTTTTTTAGAAACATCGCCGGTTCGCATTATCCGTCTGCCCTGAATGTCGAATATCTCGATAAAATGCGCGCCGGGCGCGTCGATTACACACGCTGAATTGAAAGGATTTGGGAAAATCCCGATCTCCAAATCAGCAGGCAGGCTCGACTCCGCTATCCCGCTGG
>DAOWNU010000273.1 GCA_030642425.1 bacterium
AGAAAATAAGGAGTTAGAAGTTCTTCTCCACCTTTTTAGAGAAAATCAGCAATCTCAAGTATGAAAAGACCGGGATACATCTTTGCGCTGTTTATCTTTACGGGCTTATTTTTAAGCGCGGGCCTCATTGCCGGGCCTCGGCTGGATGCGCTTGGAGGGATATATTCTATCTCGCCGAGAGCGGTGGAAGGACCGGGAGGGAATCCCGCAATAATCGCAGCCGGTGGAAATAACCACACAATAAGCGCCCAGGCCACGAGATATTGGCTCGGTCTCCCCGGGGACGCCCTTTATTCATCCCGAATCGCATGGACGACGCCCCATAATAAATGGGGGTCTCTCGGTCTGGAATTGCGGCAGTTCGGCCTCGGGATTCAGAGCAGTTTCGGTGTGGGAGCCGGATATGCCTATCTGCACAGGATAAATGAGATAAGCGACGTTTCCGGCGGGCTGTTCGGGCGATGGGTCAGAAATCAATACAACATTTCAGAGGCCTATCGCCTTGTGGATGACCCCCTTTTCAACGAATACGGCGACGCCGTGAACGGATTCGGCCTCGACTGCGGCGCAACATACACTTACGACAGGCTTTCTACCGGCTTCGTTGTGAGAAATATTATCAAACCGGGCCTGTCTCTGGAGGGTGGCGCCGGCGAGGGTAAGTCCGAGCCGATGGAAATATCTTTGGGGCTTGCCTATTCGCCAATCGAGTGGCTGACGCCGATAATACAGGGCGGCTGGCATGAATCTGAGGGGCTGCTGGCGTCTGTTGGCGCAGAAGTTGACCTTTTCGACGGTCTTTTGGGCCTGCGAATGGGGTATCGCGAGGGCAATTTTACATTTGGCCTTGGGCTGAACGGCTCGATAGCGCTGCCGTTCAATTTCGATTATGCCCTTTGCTATCCCGATGGGGCGCTTTCAAACGTGGGAGTTACGACACATTCGATAGGCATCACTGCGGCTATTCCGCGGGTCGAAAAGGTGAAGAAGCCCCCGAGAGTCCGGTGGATAGATATTATCACCCGACGTGAGCCGACAGAACCTGAAACGCTGATGGTAAATCTCGACGAGGAATCGCAATTCCGTGCGATAATCACCAATGCGGGCACTGCAGCCGCGGATTCCTTTTATGTAGTTGTTTCTATATCGACGCCCGAACCGAGAATTATCGGAGAGCCGGTTCTTATTCGCAATCTCGAGCCGGGGGATGAATTTCCTCTCGAATGGACATTTACGCCGATTCATAGTGGAGTGTCCGGATTTATAATCTCCGCCGACGACGATGGCAAGATGTTCCCCGATACCAGCGGTTTGGTGGGGGAGATCAACGAAATAAATAATCGGCTCGATATTCCCTTTTATATTGCCGGAGAGATAATTGCCAGCGTAAATGTCGAATACGCCCAGCTTGAACTTACGGAACTGACATATATTGCGGAAGAGGAGCCGCTCGTGCCGCTCGTTTTCTTCGAGGAGGGCAGTTCGAGGGTTACGGATAGGTTCGGATCGATCCTTCGAGTCCTTGCACGGCGGCTCGACGAGAACCGCGATGTTATTCTAGAACTTCGAGGCTTTGCCGACGATGAAAGCGACCCGTCGAATTGGAAGCGTGCCGGGCTGCATCTTGCACGGGCCGGGGAAGTGAAGCGGAAGCTTGTGGAATTTGGCGCCCCCGAATTTTCTATAGAGATTATCGAAGATGGCTATTCTCCCATCGAGTCGCGCGCCGGAACTGAAACGACATACGGAACCGCGCAGGACAGGCTTTGGGTGCAGCAAGAGAACCGCCGGGTCGAGATGATGGCATTAGTTCACGATTACGAAGAACCTATCATATCGATTAATTTCGACAACGATAGGCTCGAAGTCCCACAATCGACTCTCGATTCACTCTCCATGTTCGCCTGCGAGGCCAATATCTTTCTCGAAGAGAATCCCGAAATATCCCTCGTCCTGGAGGGCTATACATCCGACAGGCATAATTCCACGGAGGTTTTCACACTGTTAGATGAGTTGAGAAGATACATACTCGAAGAAATTACCTGCCCCATCGACGCAGCGCGGTTTCCGATAATTGTCGGCTCTGAAGAAAGAGACAAAACGAGCGTGGACCTTTTTGTTACCGGAGAGGCTATAATTTACCGACCGAGGGAGGCGGCGCTTGTGGCCAAAGATTTTGAGATACCGGATGAGATGGATAAAAACAAGGTCGAAATATCGATTGAATCCGGCTGGGTCTCCAAATATGAGATTATTGTTGTCGATTCCGATGGGATTACAGTCAACACGCTCTCGAAGGGCGATGGTGTTCCGCCGGAATTGCTTTTGTGGGATTGGTGCGACAGAAACGGCAATCTTGTCGATCCGCGCAAGACCTATCATATCGATCTTATCACTACCGATATAGCGAAAGGGATATCGAGGTTTTCTTCCGAGGAAATGGATATTGTTGTAACGGGGGTCGAGAGGCGTAATGAAAGCTCAATTATTGTCCAGTTCGCCTTCGACGAGGTAACTTCCACAAGCAAATACCTCGAATCTCGGCTCGAATCTATGGCGCGTAGAGTAAAAAACGAGGCGGACGACCCGAAAAACAGCTTGACCGTGAAAATAATCGGACATACCGACCCGATCGGTTCCGACCGCAGGAATATTATACTGAGTCAGGATCGCGCGCTAAAGGAAGAGTGCAATATCCGGCGATATTTGCGATATGTTGCGGGTGTGAACACGGATGCCGAATTGGACAGTTGGCTGGCGGCCCATAATGCAACTCTGGTTCGCCAGGGCCTTGCCGATTCGGAGCCATACGAGGTCGAGCGTTACAGGGATGGGAAGTTTGAAAAAATCCTTCTCGGGAACAACGCATTTCCGGAGGGCAGGGCGGTCAATAGAAGGGTTATCATTCAGATCGAGGAGATCAGATCGAATGAATGATTACTTTTGCCTGTCGAATTCTTAATATAGTCTTTGTTTTGTCCTCTTTGGTTATAAAAGCCTTTTAAAATAACGATCCAGCGTTTTTTGTGTAATCGATGTCCGGTCGAGTTAATTTTTTTATTAAATTCTAAAAAAACCGCTTGACATGATTATATGATAAGATATATTTGCCCTGTAAGTCAACCCGGTGCGGTAATCTTCATTCGGAAGGGTGGTTGCATCGGAAAACAGGAGGTTTGTTGTTATGGCCAGAGGTCATGTAAAAAGGTTCGACGAGAAGAAGGGATTCGGGTTCATTTCTACCGACGAAGTCGAGGGTAAAGATGTGTTCGTTCACTATTCTGATGTCGAAGGTGAAGGATTTCGGACGTTGAACCCGGGCGATGAAGTAGAATTCGAGCTTGTCGAAAGTGATAAAGGCCTTAAGGCCATTCATGTTCGTAGAGCAGAGGATTAGCCACGAGGCGAGTCTGACAAGCCCCCCATTTCGGGGGGCTTTTTTTATAACTGTTTTCAGTCAAAAATAAAGACCCGTTATCGGGCAAATAATCCGGAGAAAATAATTCAAATTGTTCGGCTTATTCTTGAATAATTCTCTTTCCGAGGCGTATGACAGATCGGAAAGGCCGGAACCGAAATTGATCGGCGACGACGCCGATCTTATCGGGCGGATCAAAAGAAACGATCTTAAGGCCTTCGAGGAACTTGTAGAAAGGCACAAAAGAAGAGCCTTTTACACCGCGATAGGGATGGTCGGCGATACCGAACT
>DAOWNU010000071.1 GCA_030642425.1 bacterium
GGGCGTCGTGAGCGATAATGTCATCCATGCTCGTGCAAGGCCCGCCGGTGGTTATCCTGTAATCGAAAGACATTCCTTCCGCAAGAGAGCTGTCTTCGCCAATGAATGTCGAAACGGTTCCGCCATTGTCGATAAATAGCAGTGCGCCAACATAATCGGCGAAAGTGTCGGCGTAAAGACCTGTCGAGGTGTCGCAATAAAGCTTTGCGAAATCGTTGCCCTCGATAAAAAGCGCGGTCTGATTATCCGACTCCCTGCCCGTGTTGTCCAGAAGATCGACAAGCTGATCCTGTATCGTCGCCGATAGTGTCGGGGCGCCCGTGCCCTGCCATCCGAGACAGAGAATCACGATGTCCGAGTTCAACACAGCCGGAAAAGTATAATCCAGAGTTGCCACCAGACTGTCCTTGAGGGAGTAAAAGCCGAGGTTCGCGTTGATCGAGTCTATCGCTTCCATCCAGCCCTCACTTGGCCGGATTATATCCGCCGTATGGTCGGGATGTGCAAAAGTAGCCCCGGTTCCCGCGCCATCGTAGATAAAGATATCTCGGTCCAGCGCAAATGCCGAAACGGCCACACTCAATAAAAGTAATGTAATTGCAAGTTTTCTCATAATCCTTTCCTATACTTATAATTGCCTAATAAATAGGTATTATTCACCACTTTTAATTTACCTATTTGCAAAGGCAGTGTCAAATTTTTATTTCATTATTCTATTATCGTTGTTTTTATTACGCCAGCCGCCGAATTTGGCGACCGGGCGCCGCTGGCGCGACTCGTGCTTATTATGGTAAGTTTTATCCTAAGATAAAGCCCTCGCACGAGGCGTGACAGCGGCGGGGGAAGGGAGGGGGGGCTTTGGCGCGATTTTTGCCCTGTCGAGTGTGGAAATAAATTGGTAAATATAGCAAAAATCGTGACAAAGCCTTCTTTGATGATTTTGATTGACATCAATTGTTCCGGGATGTAGTATTCATAGTTGAAATTATTTGAGGAGGAACATGTTCAGAACTCACACTTGCGGCGAATTGAGCGCCGAATACGCGGGGGAACGGGTTACGCTCGCCGGATGGCTGCATCACACGAGACATCACGGGGGAGTCCTGTTTGCGGACTTGCGCGACAGATACGGACGAATACAGATAACGTTCAAGCCAGAATCGAAGGGCCTTTTCGAGGCCGCGGAAAAGCTTGGCCACGAGGATGTTATAATGGTCGAGGGCACTGTTACTATCCGGCCGCCGGAGGCCCGCAACAAAGAATTGGCATCGGGGGATATCGAGGTAATTGCCGAGAAGTTAACCGTGTTGTCGAAGGCTAAAACGCCGCCTTTTGTAATCGAGGACGAGGTCAACGCCAGCGAGGAAACCCGCTTGCGCTATCGCTATCTCGATTTGAGAAGGCCGGAAATGCGCGAATCGATGCTGCTTCGGGCGAAAGCCGGCGGAATATCCCGCAAATACTTCGATGAACTCGGTTTCGTGGATATCGAGACTTCGACACTCGTGCGCTCGACACCGGAGGGCGCCAGGGATTTTCTTGTGCCGAGCAGGAAACATAAAGGCAAGTTTTTCGCTTTGCCACAATCGCCGCAGATATACAAGCAATTGCTGATGATTGCCGGTTTCGACCGCTATTATCAATTCGCACGATGCTATCGCGACGAAGACCTGCGGGCCGACCGCCAGCTGGAGTTCACTCAAATAGACGTGGAAATGAGTTTTGCACACGAGGAGGATATTCTCGCGATGGCGGAGGGGCTGATCGCGCGCTTGCTGAGTGAATTAAAAGGTGTGAACCTAAAACTTCCCATGAAACGCATGGGCTACGACGAAGCGATGCTTCGATACGGCTCCGACAAGCCCGATCTCCGTTTCGGGATGGAGATAAAAGACCTTACGGCAATAGCCGCCAAAAGCAGTTTTAAAGTATTCTCGGGCGCTGTCGGCGAAGGTGGAGCGGTCAGGGCGATAGCTGTCCCCGGCGGCGCGGAACTGTCGAGAAAAAATATCGACGAATTGACAGACAAAGCACGGCAACTCGGAGCGAAAGGCCTGGCTCAATGTAAATATCTGGACGGCGAATTCTCCGGCGGAATCGCAAAATTCCTGAATGAGAAGGAAAAGAACGAATATGCCCGTATCCTCGAACCGGAGGATGGCTCGATAATCCTTTTCGTGGCGGACTCGGCGGATATCTGCGCAAAAGTGCTCGGGTTTCTGCGCCTTCAGATGGGAAACCATTTCGGCCTGATAGACAAAAACCGGTGGGAAGCCCTGTTTATTGTGAATTTTCCCATGTTCGAACTCGACGAGGAAACGGGCAGGCAGGTGGCGCGGCATCATCTTTTCACACAGCCGGCCCCGGAAGACGTGCGCCTGCTGGAGACGGACCCCATGTCGGTTCGGGCCAGAGCTTACGATCTCGTTCTCAACGGACAGGAGATTGCCGGAGGAAGTATAAGAACGCACGATCCCGAACTGTTGCGCCGGATTATGAAAGCAATAAAACTATCGGAAGAGGAAGCGAACAATAAATTCGGTTTCCTTCTCGAAGCGCTCCAATACGGCGCTCCACCACACGGCGGTATCGCATTCGGCTGGGACAGGATCGTGATGCTTCTCGCCGGACGCGAATCGATCCGCGATGTTATCGCTTTTCCGAAAACCACTGCGGCGCAATCGCTTATGGACGGCGCGCCCAACGAGGTTGACCAAACCCAACTGGAAGAACTCGGGATCGCAATAATCGAGAAGGACGATGAACTTTGAACAAAAAAATTAAAAAAATAGCCGCGACCGGTGATCCGATACATCTCTCACTTGTAGGGGTGGATCAAAGGCGGCTGTTCGGCCCGAAAAACAATTTTGCAAAAGAGCTTGAACTAAGATTTCCGGTAAAACTGGTGGCCCGTGGCGACGAACTCCGTATCTACGGCGAGTCCGGAATATCCGAACAGGTTAAAGAGATTTTCGTGCAGATGATCGACCATCTCGAGGGCGGCGGAATACTTACCGAGCAATCGCTCGAATACGCGATCAGGGTGGTAAACCGCGAAGAAAAGGACGCCGTTATCGATATCGACGACCGGATACTCCTGACAAACCGACATCATGTTATTCGACCGAGAAGCGCGGGCCAGAAAAAATATTTCGACGCGATTGTGCATAACGATCTTGTGTTCTCTATCGGACCGGCGGGAACGGGAAAGACCTATCTCGCTGTGGCATGCGCTGTCCGAAGCCTGAAAGAGCGCATGATCGACCGAATTATTCTCGTGAGACCCGCTGTGGAAACAGACGAGTCGCTCGGATTCCTGCCCGGCGATATGAAAGAAAAGGTCGATCCGTATCTGCGGCCCCTCTACGACGCCCTTTACGACATGATCTCCTCCCAGCGAATCGACAAATATCTCAGCGACGGAACAATCGAGGTCGCCCCGCTGGCATTCATGCGTGGAAGAACGCTGAGCAATAGCTTCATTATACTCGACGAGGCGCAAAACACGACTATCCGCCAGATGAAGATGTTCCTCACGCGCCTGGGAACCAACAGCAAGGCCGTAGTCACGGGCGATATAACTCAGGTCGATCTGCCCGATAAGCGCATCAGCGGCTTGATACACATACAGAAAGTCCTCGATGACATGGATGGCATTTCGTTTGTCTATCTCGATGACCGCGACGTCGTCCGGCACAAACTTGTGCAAGATATTATACTCGCCTACGAACGTTTCGAGACCGCAGAGAAAGAGAATAATCCCGATTGATTCTTTTTTATGATTATAAAATTTTGTTAGGAAATTGCGGATAGAAAACGAATTGATATAACAAGGAAAAAATCTTCTTTTACTTGATATAGACCGCCGGTCTTGAATAAACTCGCCCGTCCGTTTTCACACTTATCAAATAGACACCGGAACCGATTGATTCGTCGGATTGCTTACTTCCGCCGTCGCTCCACCAGCCGACGTTCCCCACGGCGTTTCGGTCCAGAATTCGTCGCCGCCCTTCGGATGCTTGGCGCGATAGTATTTGAAAATATCCCGCTCCTGCTCCTCGACCGCCGCGCGAAGCTCCAATATATCGTTCTGCGCGGCTTGCATCGCCAGATATTTAACCTCGTATTCGTCACGCTTGGCGATAAAATCGTCGAACTTCGACAGAACATTAGCAAAATCCTGCTCAACAACGGCGTATCCCGGCAACGCCGAAACGTCGGCCCAATGATTGAAACAGGCCTGCCCGCTTATGTAAAGATCGTCCATATCCTTTGGAATTTTTTTCGCGAGTGCGAACTCCCCCAGCACAGACGGATCGTCGAAAAACAACGGCACAATTGCCTTGAGCATAGAAAGCCCTTCGTGGAGCGCGTCTGCAGCGCCCGTGTAAAGCTTGTTTATTTCTGGCACGTGGATGATAAGCTGCTTGTATTCGACGAGTTTCGCCTCGAGCGCGTCGAATTTTGCCTGAAACCCATCCACGAGAATCGCTCGATAATCCGGGTCGCCGACCTGTGACGCAAGCCACAGCAACAATTCCCTAATAAAACTGATAAAATCCCCGATACCGAGATCCTTCGGATAACGCGCTTTTTGCGGCATTTAACACCTTGCTTTGATTAATATTAAATTAAAAGGGAGCGTGATAAAACTTCCAATTTACACCATCGTTTTACCAAAATTTTTCAATAATCCCTCAAATCCCGGCTTCGATTGCCCAAACAAAATTATCATCCTCCCAAGCCTCGGGATTGCCTGCCCAAAGCTATTCGTGAAATACCCAAAGTATATTGTAAATTACCCAAAGAATATTCTGAAATGTCCAAAGAATACTGTCAATTACCCAAAGAGTATTTTGAAATACCCAAAGAGCAGTGTCAATTACCCAAAGGGTATCCTGAAATACCCAGAAAATACTGTCAACTACCCAGAGGATATCCTGAAATACCCAAAGGATATTGTCAGTTACCCAAGCCCTTTCCTCACACCCACATTCATCATTAATACTCTATAAATTATTAAAGAACAATGAGTTATATGGTCGAACAGCCTTCACCCGAATAAAAACTATCCTAATGATAAAACTTATTTATCCAGATGTCAATGGATATTTCGTTTTATTTCAAATAAACCACCGGCAATGCCGGAGATGACCGGCAATGCAGGAGATATTTGGCGGAAATGCCGGAGATGACCGACAATGTCGGAGAATAGGTTGCCGAAAACCGGTCAAGGCGGTTGGGAAGCCGCCTTTTTTCTAACTCTCTTTTACGTAATCCCATTTCCAGCGCTTGTAACCGCCCCAGTTAAAAAGGCGTGCGTATCCGGCCTTTTCGAGCTTCTTTATAACCATCTGTGCGCGTCCGCCGGTTTCACAGTATAAAATTAAGAATTGGCTCTTGGGCAATTCGTCGAGCCTGCCCATGATTTTGCCAGAGGGGAAGGATTTCGCCGTCGGAATATGCCCTTTTCGATAAGCTCCGGATGGCCGGACATCTATTATCCAGATGTTGTCGACCGGGTTTTCAGTAAGCTCTTTTAGCGATTCCGGTTCGAGATATTTAGCCAGCGAAGCACCATCCGCGCCCGAATATCCCTCGTTACAAGCCATCGATAAAATAAATAATAAAACTGCGAATGAAAATAGGTAGTTTTTCATATCACTCTTTTACCTGATTAATAACACACTTCTACGCGCCCGATTGCCTCCTGAATTTATGCGGACAAAATAGAGACTCGAAAAATTCGGAGAGGGAGGGGGGGGATTCGAAGCGGCAGCGCCGCAGGCAATTTGGGTTCGAATCCGGATTTACATTGCAATCGAAAATAATCATTTATACGAGATCGAGCCTTAAATAAATTCGGAGAGGGGGGGATTCGAACCCCCGATACGCTTGCACGTATAACTGCTTAGCAGGCAGCTGCCTTCAGCCGCTCGGCCACCTCTCCTTAAAAAACACAAAATGTGTTTCTATACAAATAGAATATAAAAAACTAATAAATATATTTCATATATTTTGTATTGTGCCACCTCTCCGGGGTGAATAGAACTTATGTTCTATTCGGGAAATATTTAATAAAGAACTAATAAATATATTTCATATATTCTGGTGTTCGGCCACCTCTCCTTAAGAAACACAAAATGGTTATTAAATATTTAATTTATAAATATGACTCTTGAAGAACCCGTTTTTACTTAGTTTATAAATCCTCAAACATTAATAGGCACGGCGTCTCGCCGTGCATTTCACCTGTCGAGCGAGACGCTCGACCTTTTATAAGATGATTTATCAAAGACCATAAAGGGCTTCGTTTGAAGCATCTTAAGAAGCTTAACCAATTCAGCATACAGTTTCAGAATTGCAAAGAACAAGGCTTTATTTATCTCGATCAGTCCCTTAATTTCCTAAAAAAACGATGAAGTATTTCGCGGCATTCGTCCTCGATAACCCCGGAAGTTATACGGATCGAATGACCGAAAGCTGGATCGTGCGCGAGGCCCCATCGAGAGCGGACAGCGCCCAATTTTGGGTCGTCCGCGCCAAAAACAAGGCGCCCCACTCTCGACAGCATAATCGCCGACATGCACATCGGGCAAGGCTCGAGAGTTACGTAAAGCGTGACATCCTCGAGAACTCGCGAACCGAGAATACGCCCGGCTTCTCGCAGAGCAATTATCTCCGCGTGTCCGGTCGGGTCGGAATCCGACTCGCGATTATTCCGTGCGCGGGAGATGATCTTATCGCGCAGAACGGCGACGCAACCGACCGGAACTTCGCCACTCTCGAATGCTTTCCCGGCCTCGGCGAGGGCTTCTCTCATATAGCTTTTGTCTTTTTCAATATCCATTGTAAAGAACTTAAAAGTGCATCCGGCCCTGCGGACGGCCTGCAAAATAAAAAGCGCGCCCGGCAGGATTCGAACCTGCGGCCTACGGATTCGTAGTCCGGCGCTCTATCCAGCTGAGCTACGGGCGCGTGAAACCAGCGTGCTAATAATATACCTGAACGCCGTTTTGTCAAATAGTTTTTCTGCAGTTTTTATCTTTCGCTTTCGGGCTATTTCAACAGGACGATTTTTTTATGCGAAACGGTCTCCCCGGCAACGAGCAGCGCGAGATAATTGCCCGAGGGCAGCTCGAATCCGGCTGAAGATTTGCCTTCCCAGACAAAGGAATTCGCCCCGGCCTCGAAAATTCCTTTATAAAGCCGCGCGACAAGCCTCCCCGAAGAATCATATATTTTCAACTCGCCACTCGTCTTATCTTCTATATCGAAGTCGATGTTCACGCGCGAGTTAAACGGATTCGGATGGGCATTCAGCTCGATCTCCGTAGGCAAAGCGGCGATCTCTTTTTCCGGCAGGGAAGCCGTGCTGTCGATAACGAAATCCCAGATGCCGCGCCCGTAAGTGCCGAATCGAACGGTGTTTATCGGGGCGACATAATCCACCGTCCAATAAACCTGATCCGGCGCAGTAACCGCCGCCATATCGAACCAGCGATTCTCATCCCGGATATAGACATAGGGGCCGACTTCCGTGGCGGCGAAAAGTAATTTGTCATCCGGTGTGATAGCCATTTCATAGACGAGCGTATGCGGCAGGCCGTCGAACATTTCCTCGAAAGTGCGGCCGTGATCATCCGAAACATAGACCGGCGGATTCGAATATCCGCTGCCGGCGATATAAACGCGACCGAAAGTTACCGGCGAGGCGATTATCGTGGAACCGTAGAAATAGTGGCCATGCGGGCCTTCGAATGCGGGAGTAATATCCCAGGAAATTCCGGCGTCGGTGGAAAGGAAAAAGCTGCCGTTGCTCGTGAGGACATAGCGGAAATTGGGATCGATAGGCGAATATTCCATCGCCGACACGCGCACGCCATCCTCTTCAAGGCTGAAATCGAAGGGCTGTTCTTCGGCGCCGACCCAGAGAACATGGGCCGTTAGATGCCACAAATGCGCTCCGCCCTCGCTGCCGCCACCGCCGATATAACAGCGATCCACCGCCGAAGGGTCTTCCATTATCGGAGGCATCCACAGGTAATTCGACCCCACAAAATCCCATGTAACC
>DAOWNU010000120.1 GCA_030642425.1 bacterium
GTGATAAGCTGGGTAACCATAAGCCCGGGCGGGTCGGCCTCTATCGAAGGGTTCGGCGCAGCGAAAACATAAGTGCTGCAAGTGCTTATATTATTTAGCTCATCCAATTCCAGAATTGAACCGTTTAGTTCGGGGTATTTATTGCCGTTATCATCGACACGCACCTCGAAATCGAATTGCCCGGAGCTGTCCGGGACCCAGAGGAATTTCGCCAGCGCCGAAGATTTCGAGGGGATATTCTCAATTTTTACAATCCCGAGGCTTCTATCTCCAATAACGAAGTTGACCTCCACGTCCGTCGCCTTGCGGATGCCCTCGTTTGTGATAATTGCGTTTATTTCCATCTCGCCGCCGACCACCGGGGCGCCCTCCGCGTATGTATTGGAGATTATTAAATCGGGATAGGACGGCGGCGGCGGCGCGAATCGGTATGTCGCGGAGAGCCTGTGCGTCGGTATCGAGATGCCCGTCGTTGGCATGGAAACTTCGTAGCCGAATCCCGGCCCGGAATCCTTGCCGAGATAGTAATACGCGCCCATTCCGAGCGCCCATCTTCCCGCCGAAAGGCCGAGATCGAGCTGGTTTTCCAAAAAAGCCTTTCGCACGGTGATAGTTGGGTCGATATCCAGCGCGGGATCGGCATAATCCGTGTGATATGTGATCATCGGGGTCAGCCGGATATCTTCCCACGGGAGGCTGAATTCCCCGCCGATTTGAAGTTGGAGGGGCAGCTTGTCCGTCGCGCCATCTTCCAGCGCCATGTTCGGCATATTCAGATCGTCCCCGGCGAGAAAAAGGCGATAAGTTTTTGTCTGGTATATCAATCCGGCGCCGCCCGAAAAGGCGTATTTCGACAATTCCCCGGCGAAAAGCGGGTCTCCCGGATCGGCCAGTCTGAAATTATTTTCGAGGAAACCGCGCCTGCGCGCCCTTAATGTTACTCCGCCGAAAAGCCCGAGCCTTTCCGTCTCGGCGCGGGGGTCTTTCGCTTTAGACAGTCTTCTGCCGTAGTGAAGGGCCGCCGACTGCGAAGCGGACATCTCCGAGCCAAAATGCCCCAGTGAAATCCCGATGCCGCTGTTGATAAAGTGCTGGACATAGATGAAGCTGCTCGAATAAAGCGGGTCGCCGATACCAAGAAAGAACTGCTGATGGTCGAACGCTATCTGTGTTTGAGGAACCGCGGCCATGGCCGCCGGATTAAGAATAACCGGTCTATGAGGGACTGCGAACGATCCCACGCCGCTTGCGGGATAGCCGTCGAGGATTATTGTATTTTGAGTCGGGTCCGCGTGGGCCTTTATAATACCGAGGGGAAGATTCCCCTGGCCTTGTAAGGGCAAAATAAACAGCGATAATAACAAAATTGTCGGAATAAGTAATTTCATTAAAAAAAGCCTTTGCGAAAAGGAGCCTCTACTCATCGATTTATAAACCCAAAAAACTTAATAGGCACGGTAAAACCTTAATAGGCACGGCGTCTCGCCGTGCATTTCCCCTTCGACAGGCTCAGGGACCTCATGTCGAGCGAGACGCTCGACCTTTTATAAGATAATTAATTAAAGAGCATAAAGGGCTTAGGCGTTCCGGCATCCAACCGGATTATTCTTAACCCAAAATCCGGGTTTCATATTTTCATCTTTCAGCAATCTCAATATGTCATTTTACTTTTTAAATTTTGATATTTAATTTTAGATTTTTCGATCACACCGGCGACGGGATATCTTTGGCCGGGCCGACAGGAGGCAAATCGTATATCCTGAAAATGAAGCCGGCCTTAAGCTCCTCCTCCGTCAGTGACTTGCCGGAAATGCCTTCGAGAGAAAACCGCCCGATCTCGATCATCCGCTGCCGCGAATTGACAGCCCCGATAAAAGAGATAATTCCGTCCAGACCGCCCCTGCAAGAAATTGAAATCAAGAAACGGCTGCCGCCGGGGATTTCATCTCTCCCGAGTGCTTCGGAGCGGATGTCCCGCAGGCCGGCCACGTGCGCGAGAGAATCGAGTTCGCGCAATATCTGCCCGCGCTCGTAAGGCGGAACCGGAACCGGGTCGAAATCTATCCGCTCCAGTGGAACCAACCCGGCATAGGCAATATATTCCGTTTTCCCCTCTATCTGCTTTGTCGAGAGAGTTTTTGGGTTCTTCAATTTCAACGCAAGAATTGTCGAATCTATCGACGCCTCGTTCGTTGTCCTGCCACACAGAATAACGACACCCTCCGGGCCGGATGTGAGCGAGTAAATCCCGTCCGCTGTCTCACTTATAGCTCCAATCACTTCCGCGACTGCGCCCATCCACGGTATCCCGGACAGGCCTTTCGGCCTTGTTCGCGCGGGATGTGCCTCTCCGACGGGGCGTGTATCGGTCGTATCCGCATTAATCTTAACGGGTTTATGCCCGGATCGCGGTCTCGGCACCGGCACCGGACGCTCGACATTCTCGATAATCTCCGGCCCCGAACCGACATATTTGCTGAGCAAGATAAAGCCGCCCATAGCAATAAGAATAACGAGTGCCGCGCCCGCAACCGCCATATAGAGTTTCCTGCCCTTTTTTGAACCCCGTTTTTTGACAGTTCCGGTCTTGCCGGATTGCGAAATCGGCTCCGGCTGCGGTATTTCCTCGCCCAGAAGGTTTGTGTGTATTAGCTTCGCCATTATATTCTCACAGCGAGAGCGAGCGGCTTGATATATTTCTGCCACCCAATCTTCGCCTTTTTAACCTTAGACGCGATGTTGCCCGTTTTAAGCGGGTCCGATTTGAAAAGCGGTATCCCCATCGCCTTGCCGAGTATTTCAATGAAACCGGTGTCGGCAAAAGCCCCGCCAATTACAATATAATCGGGACGATTGTCGGTCATCGAGTAACCGTCGAGGCTGAAATTTGTATCGAAAGCCGTCATCAGGGTGAATGCGATGTCCGGCGCGACATTTTCCGCATTCTTGGTCAATATTTCCTCCGGGGACTGCAGCACGCCTCCGGGAAGAAATACGCCGTCTTTAGACAGCGCGAAACTGCAGCATGGGTATGAAATATCGACAAAGAACAGCAGCTTCCCCGACAGTTCGCCGAATGCCAATGTGAAACCGTTATAAAGGGACAGAATATCCGGCTCCACCGCGACAACGCTCAATCCGAAGTTGAGCAGAAGGCCCGCCCGCCCGTCCACCAGGGCTTTACGCGCCGCCACAGCAATATGGTTTTCCCAGCGCTCGCCCTTGCCCGCCTGCATCGAAGAGACCCGATAATCCTCCGGCGGGCCGATAAGATGCTGATCCAACTCCCAGCCTAAAGCCTCTCGATCCGAAGAAAAATAGTTTTCCGGCATATCGAACCGTTTCAGGGTGCAGAGATTCATCGGAAGATTCACCGAAGCGGCCACCGCAGAGAGCTTTGCGGACTTTTTCAATTTTATATAGCTTTTCGAGATCGCTTGATAATCGATTATTCTGCCATTGGAAACCGAATTAGCGGGAAGCTGACATTCCTCGACCTTTTCTATCGAGACGCCTTCCGGCGAAATCCCGGCCTGCAAGGCAATAAGCCTGTCGTGCTCGATAGATATACCCAGCCCCGTCCGTTTTATCTCCGGGGCGAGACCCTCCGGCAAGTCGGGCGCGGAAACCGGCGCGACTTCTTCCGGCGTCCTTTCCGTCTTTTTCTTTTTCAGACCCAGTTTGACTTTTTACCCCTTTATTCTTCCCAGGTCGGCCTGCCCTTGATTATCTGGCCGTGGCCGTCGTTCGGACATGAAATCGAGTAAAAGCTCGAATCGCGGGCGATAATAATATACGCGTCGCCGTCCAGCGGGCAAGTGAAAGAATATTCCGCCGGAAGATACGGCCTCAGAAGCGTCGTGTCCTCGGTGAACATACGGATTGGCGGCATCGTATCTCCTTCGGCCTCCTCCGTGGCGACCTCCTCTTCGCTCCCGGTGCTGTCGGAAGAATCCACTTCGGCGGTTTCGACCTTAACCTTGAGCAGCATCGTGTCGCCGGCAGTGGTGAAATAGCGGACCATTGCCTCGTTGATCGCCATTTGCTGTTCCTGACAGCGAATCTTGGCCTCTTCCGCCTTTTTCATGCGCGTGTTCGGAATGACAAGGGCGGCTATCACCCCGACAATCAGGATTAGTATTACGACATCCAACAGGGATATTCCATTCCTACGGTTCACTTTTTCCTCCATTTGCTTATATATTTTTTCTAACTTCCGGTTATTGCCATATCTTTATTTTTCGCCACAGTTGCGGGGCCGATACCATTGACCCTTTGCAAATCGTCCACACATTTAAAACGGCCGTGCGCCTCGCGATATTCGATAATCCGTTTTGCCAGCGCCGGGCCGATGCCTTTGAGCCGCGCCAGTTCGATCTCCCCGGCGGTATTGATATTCACCGGGCCGGAAGATTCACTAACGTCACGGGAACTTCGCCCCGAGGAAACGGAAGCTCTCGCGTTATCGGCACGGGAAACACCCGCAGTCGGCGCATCGCTCTCCGTAGTAGCAGTTTCGACCTCCTCCCGACCCAAATCCGGGAAGGCCAAAACGGCGGGTTTGGTCAGCAATATTATGCCGTAACCCATAACCACCCCGGCAAGGATAACCGAAAGCAGGACTATCTCTTTTTTCGTCAGTGGCAGTTGCACGTCACTTTCAATCTTTAAATATAGTTTTCAACACAAAATAATCAACAATAATCCTTTGGTAAAGCGGTTTTTTTCCTTATTATTATTTTTGTCGCGCAGAAGCGGGCGAAAATTGTATCGGCCGAAATGCGCACCAGAGTAGAAACGCACGGAGATTCATTCGTGAAAAGGCTGGATAAATATACATTTCGCAAGTTCATAACGTGGGTCGGACTGGCCTTGCTGACCTTCCTTTCCCTATTCTATATTATCGACGTCGTTGACAATCTCGATAAATTTATCGACCGGAAAGCGGAATTAGTCGATGTCGTGATGTATTATCTGACCTATTTGCCCTACATGGTGGTTTTGGTCAGTCCGATAGTTCTCCTTCTGGCGTCGAGTTTTTCCTGCGGTCAGATGTCGAAAAACCGGGAGATCGTCGCCGCACGCTCCGGCGGGATAAGCTCCGTCCGGGTAGCGCTGCCAATACTCATTTTCGGCCTGATATGGTCGCTGGTTATTATGGCCTTCGGCGAATTTGTCGTGCCGAGAACCAACGCCTTGCGCGATGAGATAAAGAACGAGCGGATATATAAAAAGCAAAAAGACAAAACCGGTCGAATTAAAGACCTTCTTTACCAGACCGACGACGGCCGGGTTCTTTCGATTCAGACACTCGACCCGAGGCGGGAACGCGCCCGCAACGTTTTGATAATCCATTTCAGCGACGACGACCGGGTCGAGCAATTGATCCGCGCCAGAAAAATGATATATAAAGACGATATGTGGGAGCTTCAGGACGGCCATCACTACACTTTCCTGCGCGACTCGACCAGCCTTTATGAGTATTTCACGAACCGCGAACTGGACCTTTCCGAAACCCCGCAGGAGCTTGCCGAGCGTCGCGCCGACCCCGACGAAATGGGCTTTTTCGAGCTAAAAAAGTTTATCGAGCGGGTTCAGCGCGCGGGCGGCGACCCTCTTCGCGAGCGCACCGATCTCCTGATGAAAATATCGTATCCCTTTATCAACTTTATTATCCTGCTTTTCGGGGTTCCGCTTGTTTTGCGTTTCCGGCGCGGCGGATTGGTCACCGGTTTCGCCCAGTCGGTTACGATAGCGTTTGTGTATTTCGGCGCGGTAAAAGTCGGTCAGGTGCTCGGTTATAACGGCAATATCCCCCCGTGGCTTGCGGTAACTTCCGGCAATTTCCTTTTCGCCGCCGCCGGATTTTTCCTGCTCTTCACATTCAGAGAATAACACAGTAAGCCTTTTCTCCTCTTGTTACTTCGCTCCGCGACGGTATGGTAAAATATGCGACGGAAATCGATGGAACAAGAAATTTCGTCCAATCCGACCTCATATTGCGCACAAATACTGTGCAATTTAGCTAAGTTGTTGTCGCTCAGGGGTTCCCAAGACTTTTTTCACGTTCCCAAGACTTCTTCTTCAGTTCCCAAGACCCCTGTCAACTTTACCAAGACTTTTTTTGCGTTCCCAAGACTTCTTCTTCTGTTCCCAAGACCCTTGTCAACTTTCCCAAGACTTTTTCTTCAGTTCCCAAGACCCTTGTCAACTTTCCCAACACTTTTTTTGCGTTCCCAAGACCCATTTTCGTCCTTTACGGCCCGTGACACACCTAAAACTGAACATTTTATCTCCTTTTTCGAGATATTTTATAAAAAATCCGTAGGGGTCAACGGCGTTGACCCGTCTAACGGGCGTATGCGATACGCCCCTACGACCA
>DAOWNU010000365.1 GCA_030642425.1 bacterium
CGCGAACAATCTCGTAGGGCACGGGTCTCCCGTCCCGTCGTCGAACGGGCGCGGAGACCACGCCCCTACGGAGGTCGTTTGGACACCGAATAAATCCCTCGGTTCCGGAATCTATCTCGTCCGCGCGCGGTTCGACAGGCTTACCGACCGGGGCGATAATGTCGCATCTACGAAGGTCATCTTAATAAAATAGGCCGCAAACTCAGCTATAACGGCCTCTGTCTCAATCTCCACGACCGGCATCGGGGGCTTACTATTCATTTTCTACGCTTTACTATTATATAAGAACCTTTTTATATTATAGAAAAATAGTATTCTTTTCCCTCATTCTTAATTTATATTTTAAATCTACGCTTTTATAATTTAATATTCTCTTTTGATACTAAGTAATATCGCAATTATATTCTATAAATCTGAATTATTATTTATATTTTCTTTGCGTTTTCGATAAATATCATTAAGTTTATCTATGATAGTAAAATAGAAAATTAAGATATAAATACATTATAAGAGATTAGGAGAGCGGCTATGTTTAAAAATAACTCGTTTGCTAAAGATAGTAATGCTCAGTTATTAGGAAGATTAGATATAATGAAGAATGGAATCGTTAAATATAAGGATAGTATCGGCCCGAACGACGCCGAATTGGCGGAGATATCAGCATTTGTCGATGAATTCGACCACGTGGAGGGCGACGCGAACATCGAATCGGCGAAGCGTGAGATTCTTTCTTATTCTTTATACATCTTGTCGATAAATCATTTCATATATTTCGAGAGTTGCGGCAGCGGCCTTTTCCCATAAGAACTCTTTCGCACGCAATTTCCCCTTTTCGCTAAGATTTTCGCGTAGATTTTCGTTTTGCGCGAGAGTCAATAATCCCTCCGCGATCTCCTCCGGCGAGGCCGGATCTGCGAGCAGTGCGGAATCGCCCGCGACCTCCGGCAGGCTTGTAATATCGGATGTTACAACCGGGGTTCCGCAGGCCATCGCCTCGAGAACGGGCAGGCCGAAGCCCTCGTAGAAGCTCGGATAACAGAAAATCTCCGCTAAGCTATACACGGCGGGCAGTTCTTCGAGGGGAATGTAGTCCGTGAACAAAACCGAATCCGAAAGATCGAGTTTTTGGATGAGGTCGAAAACGTCGGAGTATTTCCATCCCCTGCCGCCGACCACAACGAGCCTGTGCGGGATTTGCGCTCTTATACTGCTGTATGCCCGCAGCAGACCCGAGATGTTTTTCCTCGGCTCGAGCGTCCCGACGAACAGGATAAAACGCTCCGGCAAATGGTGTTTCGATCTAACATTTTCAAGCAAAACATTGTCGTCTATCGGCACAAATCCCGGTGAAACCGCTCCCAGGGCGACGGAAATCTTGCCCTCGTATTGCGGGAAAAGCCGGACTATCTCGCGCTTTGTGAACTCGCTTATCGCGATAAGCCGGTCGGCCCTCCGAAGGGAGTTTCTGAGGAACATCTTATGCGAAAGCGTGTGGAGAAACTTATGCTGGCCGGGCATAACGAGTGTGGACAAATCGTAGATCGTATCGACCGTTTTGCAGCCGGTCAAAGGCGGTATCAGGAAATTTGTGCCGTGGAAGATGTCGATTTTCAGGCGGCGAAGCTCGCGCGGGAGTTTCAGAATGAGCCATGGGGTCGAGTGCGAATATTCCGCGCGCGGCGTGGGTTTGACAAAATTCGCCGGAAGCTCAAATCCCGGATCAAAATCGCGATGGGCGAGCAGGAAATATTCGTTGACTCTGTCGATTTTGGTCAGCGCACGCAGGAAATTGAGAGTGTAAGTCCCGATTCCGGTGCGGGTTTTCGCCAGCGGAGAGCAGTCGATAGCAATTCTCATCGGGCCGCCTTTTCTTATGGTTCAAACTTCCGCGAAATCACGGACAGGGCGTATGCGGTCGAGTTGACGATATGTGCCACGGCTCTCAGCGGCCAAAAACCGAATTTTCTTCCCGAAGGACCGCCGATAAAAAACCGCGTCGGGAAGAGAAGCCACTGCGCCGCAAGATAGCCGAGCGCGGCAAATCCCGAGTGCAGCCTGAGACCCGCAAAAGGATAATCGGGTTTTTGCGCGAGTATAGCGCGCGCGGAACCATACCAGGCAACGCGCCTAAAGAGTTCACGCCATCCCGACGGCAGCGGGTGATAGGCTATCGTCCCGGGGGCTACGACAATCCGCTTGCCGAGTTGCCGGATTTTGTGCCGAAGCATGACATCCACGCCCGCGATGAGCGACTCATCGAAACCGCCGACCGCCTCGATATCGCATCTGCGAATGGCGCAAAAAAGCGTGGTGGCCATGTCCGATTCGACAGTTTCCGAAACGACCGGGAAATGTGTCCGCGCGAACTGTCTTCTGTATGCCCTCTGGAAGCGGTTGGCATCGGGGGGAATATCCTGCGAGGCCCCGCAAATTCCGATATTGTCGTCCGAGAGAAGAGTTTCCACGACCTTTTCGAGAGTATCGACCTGCGGGATTTGAGCGTCGTCGTCGGCAAGGACGAGTATTTCCCCGGTCGAGCGTTCGACGCCGATATTGCGCGCGCGGGAGTTCGGGCTGATATTTTCGACGACGATAACCTCGTCGGGCGGCAGTGTTCCGTCTTTTAGAGATTCGATAAGAGACCGCATGGCCTCGCGTCGCTCCGGTCGGCCGGCGGGGATTATCAGGCTTATTTTTTTTTCGTGATACATTAATTGTTATTTGAGATTGCGCATTTTTGCCGAAAAAAGCGTAAAAGTTATCTAATTCGTTTCAATTAAGCAAAATAAATCTAAATGTCAAATGAAATCCAAACAACTTGATGTCAAATCGGTCGTCAATGCCGGGCGAGCGATCTGTTGATCCCCGCTGGCGCGGCTCTCGCGTGCGAAATAATATAACAATCTCAACCAAATCGCACGTAGCGGGAGGCGTGCCAGCGGTCGGCACGCGCC
>DAOWNU010000191.1 GCA_030642425.1 bacterium
ATCACGCGGCCCTCGACCTGAAAAAGTAACTCTATCCATTCAATTCCCAGTTCGGTATCGGAGGGGAACAGCTTGGCGACATCGAGATAGCCCTCATAGACCTGAGTCGTTTTCAGGGTGCGATTCGGTTTGAACACGATAGTGTATTCATCGCGCCATTCCGTCATACCGTCGATTTCGGGTGAAAAAGTGAACACGCGCTTTTTCAGCGGCACTCCGACATGCGATTTCTCCACTTTTTTTTCGTTGAATCGCACAGCGATAACGTCGTCGGGCGAGATTATTCCCTGAGTTTTATGCGTAACAAGACGGGCCTCGGCCTCGGTAATATCACTCACGACAATATCGCTTGTTTTTTTTTCACAACCGACAAAAAGAACGAGAATAATCATCGGGACGATGAACAGGATTGACTTTTTCATGGGCGACCTTTCCCTGCCGGGGGGATTCAGTTTATCCCCGTTGTTTGCAGTTCCCTTATAATATTGTTTTTTAGATTTCATTTCGCACGCCGATACACATATAAGGTAGCATTTTCCGGTTCCATATCAAGTAGGAAATATTAAATATCAAAAATCAAAGATTAAAATTATAAATTAAAAATCAAAATTATTTTCCTCGCTACGTTGCTCTGTGTCATTTTCGTTTGGTTGTAACGTCTATTTCGTTTTTTAGATGCTAAAATTCCGCAAATTATTGCCAAAACCTCCATTCAAAACAAGTATCTATAGCCACAAAACAAGTATTTCTTGACGCAAAACAAGGAATATACTATACAAAACAAGTATTTATTGACACAAAACAAGGAATATATTATGCAAAACAAGTATTTATTGACACAAAACAAGGAATATACTATGCAAAACAAGTATTCCTTGACACAAAACAAGCAATACGCCATAGAAAACAAGTATTTATAGCCCCAAAACAGGCCCTTCTTACATGGCGAAACACTCGTAAGTTATTAGAAAATAATACGTTATATAAACACACCGTTTTATACGAAACATGAATGAAAGAAAAATGAATATTTGAAAATCAATACCTTTTCACTCTGAAATTAAGTCCGCGAATTAATGTCATCCGTTTTTTTTTAAATGTATCCTCTTTTCCCTCGATTTTTGTTGACGATGACAACTGTATGAATTATACTTAGAAATTAAAGACGACCTTCAACCCGCAACTTTACGGAGGCCCGGATGTCAGAAGAATTCCGCATTTTTGTAATCAACCCCGGTTCGACTTCAACCAAAGTCGCCCTTTTCGACGGCGATACGGCGGCTTTTACCAAAACTATCCGCCATTCGGATGCCGAGCTTGCCGGTTTCCCGAATATCACCTCTCAATACGAATTCCGGGAGAAAATAATTCTCGGGATGTTGGAGGAGAACGGCATCGAACCGGCATCGATAGACGCCGTTGTCGGCAGGGGCGGACTGCTTTATCCACTCAAAGGCGGCACATACAGCGTCAACCAACTTATGAAGGAGCATCTTCACCGTGGCGTGCTCGGCGAACACGCGAGCAATCTCGGCGGCCTGATAGCCTCCGCTATCGCCGAAGATATCGGCGCGCCCGCTTTTATTGTCGATCCAGTCGTTGTGGACGAGATGGAAGATATCGCGCGGCTTTCCGGGCATCCGCTGCTTCCGCGAAAAAGCATTTTCCACGCGCTAAACCAAAAGGCATGCGCCCGTGTTGCGGCGGAGGAGCTTGGAAAGCAATATCGGGATATCAATCTCATTGTGGCACACATGGGCGGCGGAATCTCGTTAGGCGCGCACAAAAAGGGCCGGGTTGTCGATGTCAACAACGCGCTCAACGGCGACGGGCCGTTCACGCCGGAGCGTTCGGGCGGGCTTCCGGTCGGCGACCTCGTAAAGCTCTGTTTCTCCGGAAAATATACGGAAAAAGAGGTTTTGAAAATGATAAAGGGCAAGGGCGGGCTGGTGGCGTATATGGGAACCAACGATGTCCGCGAGGTTATGAGCCTAATCGAAAAGGGCGATAAACAGGCCGAGCTTACGCTTCGGGCGATGTGTTACCAGATATCGAAGGAGATAGGACTTCTCGCCGCGGTTCTCGAGGGCGATGTCGATGCTATCGTGCTTTCGGGCGGTGTGGCGTTCTCCGATTTCGTTATCCGCGAGATAAGGCGCAAGGTGGAGTGGATCGCGCGGGTGATAGTTGTTCCGGGAGAGGCCGAGATGAGCGCGCTTGCCGGCGGGGCATCGAGAGTCTTGAAAGGCGAAGAGGCGGCGAGGGAGTATGTGGGATTGGGGAAATGATTGTAACGGAAAAAGGTGTTTTTCAAAAGCATGTTAAATTAAATGTCAAAATCCAAAATCAAAATGTCAAATGAAGCTCAAAACCCAAAATCCAAATGAATGTCAAATGACTAAATGTCAAATTGCTACACCACACCACCCCTCTGGATTCCGGCTCCCCGCTTTCGCGAGGACAAGCTTCGCCGGAATGACAGGTTGATTTTAGAATGAAAGATTGAGTGTGGGCGGGTTTTGATATTTGAGCTTTGGATTTGATTTGACATTTGAGCTTTGACATTTGACATTTGATTTTTTTAATTGAAATAAATAGTAATTATACACCCGTTGTTTGCTGTTTCTAAAATATATTTTCAATAATACATCAGGGGGAATCCATGAAAAATATCGAATCCATTGTCGAACGGGCGAGAGCGCTGCCGGAAAGAAAGATCGCTCTGGCCGGGGCGAACGAGATAGACTCGCTTATCGCGCTGGAGCAGGCGAGAGTGCAGGGGATCGCCGACGGTGTGCTGGTGGGCGACGAGAAAAAAATCCGCGCGGAGGCCGAAAAAGCCGGTGTGGACGTGTCCAATTACGAGATAGTCCACGAGCCGGATGTGAAAAAAATATCCGCGGTGGCGGTTTCGATTATCAAACAGGGGCGAGCGGACGCGCTGATGAAAGGCCTTGTTTCGACCTCGCCCTTTCTAAGAGCAATTATCGGGTCCGAAGGCGGCCTGATGACCTCGGAGCTTCTGAGCCATATCGCGGTTTTCGAGGTGCCGGGTTATCACAAGGTGCTCGGTGTCACCGACGCGGCTATCAATATTACGCCGACACTTCAGGAAAAGGTTTCGATAATCAATAATGCCGTATCGGTATTCCAGAAGCTGGGTATCGAAAAACCCAAAGTGGCGTGCGTGTGCGCGGTGGAAAAAGTCAATCCGGGGAAAATGCCCTGCACCGAGGATGCCGCGGTTATCTCCGGGATGAATCGCACCGGACAGATTCGGGGCGCAATTGTCGATGGGCCTTTCGGTCTGGACAACGCAATAAACGCCGGGGCCGCAAAGCTCAAGAAAATTACGGACATCGTTGCCGGAGACGCGGATATTATTTTGTGCCCGAATATCGAGTCCGCCAACATTCTTTACAAAGCGCTGGCATATCTCGCCGGATGCGACTGCGGGGCCATCGTTATCGGGACTTCCGCGCCGGTGATTCTCACAAGCCGGGCGGATTCCGACAGAACGAAATTCGCGTCGATAGCGCTTGGTATTGCAGTTTCTTGATAAATTCTGAACACCAAAGGAGACAAAATGCTGACAAATTTTGATCAGGTAGTCAAAAAAGCGGTTTCCGGCAAGAGAAAAAGACTCGTTGTCGCCGACGCCGCCGGAAAGGCCGTGATCGAGGCCCTGACCCGCGCCACCGAGATGGGCATGATCGAGCCGATATTGATCGGCGATAAGTCGAAAATCGAAAAGCTGGTCGGGGAGATCGGCCTGACAAACGCCCGCATTGTCGATGAGAAATCGCCGGAGGCTATCGGCCAAAAATGTGTGGAGATGATCCGCGCCGGCGAGGGCGATATGCTCATGAAAGGCAAGCTCTCTACGCCGGTATTGATGAAAGCGGTTCTCGATAAAAAGAAGGGCCTTCGTATGGGCAAACTGCTCTCGCATGTCGCAGTGATCGAGGTCGAGGGCTACCCCAAACTGATGGCCATGACCGACGGCGGCATCGTTATCAACCCCGATCTCAAAGAAAAAATGGCGCTTATCGAAAACGCCGCTCAGGTTGTCCGCGCGTTCGATATCGAGATACCGAAAGTCGCGTGTCTGGCCGCTATCGAGAAAATAACCGAAAAGCAGCCCGACACGATCCACGCGGCGGAATTGACAAAAATGTCGGTTCGCCGTCAGCTCGGCAAGGTTGATGTCGAAGGCCCGATCGCGACCGATGTCCTGCTTTCACACGAGGCCGCGAAAGCAAAGGGGATCGAGAGCAGGATGACTCTCGACGCCGATATCGTGCTCGTTCCGAATATCATCGTTTGCAACGCCTTTGTCAAGGGTCTGATTTACCTTGCGAACGCGAAGGTCGCGGGGGTTGTTATGGGCGCGAAATGCCCGATAGTCCTTCTCTCGCGCTCGGACACGGCGGAGATAAAGCTGATAAGTATCGCGCTGGCGTCTATAATATAAGGATAAGCCCGAACGCCGCTTGTCCGATGCATATTTATTAAAATTCCCTTTCCCCGTCATTCCGGCCTTTCCCCCGGAATCCAGAGCCACCACTTGGTCTGTCATTCCGGCCTCCGAGCCGAAATCCACGGGGTGGGTGTGCGAGATTTTTTTTAGAATCTATTGTTTTTCTCTTGACATTATGATTTACTTTGCTTTATTATTGCAAAATGGAGAACAGCCTACGAAACCGATAAGCGAAATAAGAACTGACGAAGCGGATATAAGGAGAAAACGCGATGATATACAGGATAATCATTGAAAAGGGCGAAGATTTCGGTTTTGTCGTCCATTGCCCCGCGATACCGGGTTGCCACTCGCAGGGCGCCAGCATCGAAGAGGCCGTCGAAAGCATAAAAGA
>DAOWNU010000157.1 GCA_030642425.1 bacterium
TATCTGGATACAGCTCTGGCAGACACCGCACGGCTCCGGCGTGGGTTTGTCGGAATTCTGACAGTTCAAAGCCTTCGCGAGAATGCGCGCCGTGGTTGTTTTTCCGGTTCCACGCGGCCCGCAGAAAAGGTAGGCGTGCGCCAGCCGGTCTTTTACAATCGCGCTCTTCAATGTATCCGTAATATGTTCCTGCGCAACAACTTCGTCGAATGTCTGCGGTCGGCATTTCCTTGCTAAAACCAGATATGACATTTTCCTCCAATCGTGTTGAGATAATATACGACACGATTTTCCATTCGCAATAGCCTTTTCGATTTTGAGGAATTTTTCTTCCGGCAGTTGTTGCATCGCTGATAGATGTTGACGCATTGCCGGGGAACGGAAGGGTCATTTTTAATTGATCATTGCTAATTTTGTATTTTGCATTGTTTTTTTATTACCAGTCGGTATTGCCCCCCGGTCCGACAAGGTCTTCGTGGACATAGCCGACCGTGCCGTCGTATTCGACATGTATCCAATCGCCCTCCGCGCTGATATATCTCACCGACGAACCGGCGGGCATAAGCCGGAGAATTTCCGAGACGACATTGGGCGAGCTTCGCAGATTGGATTTTTTCAGAACTTTCCAATATAAGCCGTCGTCGGCGACGCGGGGCGAGCTATACTGGCGCGTAACCCCAAGAGCTTCGAGGACTCCGGCCATTATCCAGCCGCGATTCTCCGATATTTTGATATAGACCCACGACCCCTGCCGCTTTTTAATAGTCACGAGCCTGCCGGATTCCAGCATCGCGATATCGTTGCTGCGGATATCCGCGGAGGCTTTCACCTTGATTTCCCCCACCGTTCTAACGACCGATTTGGCCTCCGTGTCCTCGAGTTCGTCCGAGAGAACCCATCCGGCGTTGTCGGAATGTTTTATCTGGGCAAAAGCGCCCGCCATATCGACAACCTGGACAATCTCCCCGGCTTTTACGCGCCCGATCTTTCGCGAGCCAATATCGGCGTTCTCGAACATGCCGGTTCCCTCGGTAACCCGGTAATAGCCTTCGCCGATTTGGGTTATTTCGTATATCGGGGCCTGATCGAGCGTGCCTTCTTCGCCGTGATACGCCGCACATCCGGCAAAAAATATCAGAACAACTATCGGAAGCGCCATTTTGAACATATTTCCTCCAATAAAATATACACTTAACTGCTTAAAAAATGATGTGTTATCGCTGTTATAGCAACCATATTTTGACTACTACAACGAAAATCCAAAGTTCAAATGTCAAAACCCGCGTAATACACACATTGTCATTCCGGGCTTGACCCGGAATCCATCTTCTCCACAACAAGCTGAAGGGCGTCCGGGAATTTCTCTCCGACCTGTATCGAGAGCGCTTTGGCGAAACTGGTAAAATTCTCCACAAGCGTGCGCGAGGTTTCTTTTGTGATCTCGTCGCCGCCGCGACTCGCGCACAGAATCACGGAATTTTCCTTCAGAAAGAATTTTGTATCCCATGACATCGAGAAATCGTTGAGTGTCAAAAGGAATTTATACAATTCCGCTTTTCTGGCCCCTTCCCAGGTCTCCGGGATTACGAACATCATGCTATAGACGACCAGAAGATCGAGCTTGTCGTTGAAACGCATGAGATCGATCCAGAACGGCACTTTTCCCCGATAAAGCTGCCATCTGAATCCGTAGGCGTTTTCGCCAAGATCGAGCCGGGTTACCACGATATTCTCGTCGCTGATGTCTTTCAGCCCCTTCGATATTTCGAGGCGCACGGACTCCAATTCTTTTATTTTCGGCGCTTTTCGTTTTGACATTTTTCTCCAATCTACAGGCCGGTTAAAAACAGCCTTTCTTTTCCGATAGTTGTGTTCGGGCCGTGGCCGGGATAGACTATCGTCTCGTCCCCGAGGCCGAGAAGGCGTTTTATCGAGCGGACGAGCGCATCGTGATCCCCGCCGGGAATGTCGGTTCTGCCGATACCGGATTTGAAAATCGTGTCGCCGGAGAGCACGAATGCCGAGGTTATTAGACTGATACTCCCCGGCGTGTGTCCGGGAGTCAGCAACACGGTTAATTCACTGTTCCCGATCTTCCATTTGTGGTTTTCGGCGAAAGTATTGTCCGCCTCGAAACCGATCGGCTCGCCGAAAACGACGCTAAAATTCTCCGCCGGGTCTTTCAGGTTTCCGGCGTCGATCTCGTGTATCGAAATCGGTATTCCGAAACGCTCTTTTAGCACGGGCGCCGCGGCGATATGGTCGTAATGGGAATGTGTGAGGACGATCTCGGTCGGTGCGACTTTCAGGTCGTCGAGAAATTTAATAATCCTGTCCGCGTCCGCGCCGGGGTCGATAAGCAACGCGGTTTCGCTGTCGTTATCCCGGACGAGATAACAATTCGTTTCCAGTTTGCCCACCGTTATTTTTCGGATGTTCATTTAAACCTCGTCTGTGTCGCTATGCGGGACAAAGGGTTCTATGTGGACAATGACCTCTTCGATCTCCTCGAACTCACCGATAATCGCGTTTTCTATCTCATGCCCGAGCCTGTGCGCGTTCTCGACAGGAAGCTTTGGCCCAACCTCGACATGGATGTCCATTCGGAAACCGCCGCCGCATATTCTTGTTCGGATATTGTGAACGCCCCATACTCCCGGAAACGCCGATGCGAATTTCGATATTTTTCCGACCAATTCCGGCGGCGCGCCTCTGTCCATAAGCCCCTGAGACGCCCTATACACAATTTTGAATCCTATTCCGCCAACGACCAGCGCCACGAGGCCCGCGACAATCGGGTCCGCGAGCGGGAATCCCGCCCTTGCCAAATAGATTCCGACAAGCGCCGCGACCGAAGTCATCGAGTCGGTGAAAGCGTGGGCGCTGCCGGCTCCAAGCCCGTGGCTCTTCAATTTCTTGCCCATCGATTTCAGATAGAAACCCAGCCCGAGTTTCGACAATATCGAGATCCCCGCAACAACAAGCGCGATCTTGCCCGGAACGGGATGCGAGCCGCCGACAAGCGAGGAAATTGAACGGACAATCAACACAACCGCCAGAAACAGAAGGATAATCCCCATGCCGAATGTGGCCAGACATTCCGCTTTCTCGTGGCCGTAGGGATGGCTTTCGTCCGGGGGGGCTTCGGCCTTTTTGAGGCCGAAAGCGAGCATGGAGTCGCCGAGAAGGTCGGAAAAGGAATCCGCGCCGTCGGCAAGCAGGGCCGAACTTCGGGCGGTAAACCCGACCGAGACTTTCGCCAGAACCAGAACGGCGTTGACGATAAGCGCTATTATGGCCGGGCGGCTTTTGGAAATTCCGGAGTGGTCAACCCTCGACAGCGGTATCCTCCTCGATAATAAACTCGATCTCGTCGGGCGATTTGCCCATATTCTCTATCATAAATTCGGCGCTTGTGGCGAGTTCACAATCGGGATATTTGTCCAGAACAATCTGAAAATATATTTCCGCTTCTTCGTAATTCTGAAGATATTCGGCGTAGTTGAAACCAATCATAAAGATCGGTTTGTAGTTAGTGGTATCGTCGGGATAGACCTCGATGAGCTTTTTGTATGTTCGGATAGAGCCTTTAAAATCGCTCTTGCTGAGGTATATCTGGGCCACCTGATAATACCCTCTCATGCTGATCTTGTTGAACAGTGCGTCCGCCTTTTCGGGATCGGTCTCATCGAGCTTGATCGCATTCTGGAACTCGAACCAGTTTTTGAGCGAGTCGCCCGCTTCGCCGGCGAATGTGATTGCCTTCGTCATATAAATTTCGCCTCGAGAAGTTCCCGCGAATTCTTCCGCGGCCTGAACCGCAAGTTCGAGCAATCTTGTTTTGTATGCCTCGATATTTTCGGACTCCGGATAATATTTCACCAGGCTCTCATAAAAGCTGATCGCGTCCTCGATCTGATCGTTCGCCAGGCTGTCGTTGGCCTTTTTGAGGAATTCCACTTCGCTCAATTTCCCGCCGGTGCATCCGAGCATAAGGATAATCAAGGAAAGCGAAACAAGAATAATAGTTTTTGGCATTATGCCTCCATTCGGGGTTACAGTCTATATTTTGACGAAATATAGGTTTGGATATATTGTCTGTCAAGGAATTACTCGCGGAGAAAAAACAGAAAACACGATTTCGCGGATAAGGAGAAAGCGTAAGTGGTTTAAACCACTTCTGTTGGAAGCCCTTTAAAGGGCTTGAAAAAAGAAAATTGGGATTGCGTGATAATGTTGTTTCAATTCAAAATTAGCAATTAGCAATGCTCACCCGTTCCCTGAGCGGAGTCGAAGGGAGCAATTCCGGGTGATAAAAAAAAGGCGGCCTCCTCAGCCGCCTTAATATATTCCGAAAACCGCTTTATCTCGCACCGGTCGCACCGGTCGCACCGGTCGGACCGGCGGTTTTCGGCAACCTCATCCGTCGGCATTGCCGACTACCCATTCCACTCCAGCGACGCGACGTCCGACCACTCGGACACATCGCCATCTTTCCGCGCGCGAATCCACATATAATAGACGTAGCCGATCAGAAGCTCGACATCCAGAAACACCGGCTCCTCGACATCGGTTACATAGTCGTAGTCCGGTATCGGCGGCACACCCTCGCCCTTGGGCACATACGCGATTCGAATATCGAACCGGTCGGTGCCGGTATATTCCGCGCATCCCGCGATGATCCCGATCTTCGGAAATGTGATTTTCTTTATCTCCGCCGTCGGCTTGGCCGGCCACGTCGTCTCGCCGCCGCCGCCTGAACCGCCGCCCGATGCTCCCCACTGCGTCCCCGTCCACCATTCGGCGGTGCTGTCCTGATATCGCGCGTTATACCAGTTGAATATTTTGCGCTCCAACTCGTGGCAAGCCTCGCGTGCCTCGATCATATCGTTCTGCGCCTGCTGCGCGGCGTTGTGGGTGTTATAATAATTTTCCATCGTTGCCTGAAGATCGCTGAAATAACCGGCGAGCACCGTGAAATCGCTGATCATCGGCCCGTATTCAGGTGGCGGGTCGGGGTCGCAAAGCTCGTTCCAATGGTTAACACACGTTTGCGCCATCACGAACAAATCGTCGCGGTCGCGGGGAATTACCCTATCGAGGCCGAACTCGCCGAGCACGGGCGGGTCTTCGAGAACGGTTGGCAACGCCGTTTTGACAAGAATAAGTTGTTTGCGAAGATTCGTGGCGGCATTAGTAAAAACCTCGCCGCGCGTGGCTTGAAGCTCGTTTAGTGCGTCCCAGATAGATAGCGCCGACGCGAAAGCCGCGATAAGCGGGGGCAAATCCGGCGCGAGATGCGATGGATAATCCGGCTTCCCTAACTCGCCTTCGAGCCAATTTTCGACTCTGTTTATCCACAGCAGATAATCGGTGTGATACAGGTCCCTTTCGGGTCTTCTCGATTTTTCTGGCATAATTTCTCCTTTTGGTTTGATTCCCTACATTTCATTTTCGCTTTGCTGCAATCCGTTTTTGACGAACTGCAGAGCCTTCTCGACAAGCTGCACTCGGCTCTCGACAAGCTACA
>DAOWNU010000087.1 GCA_030642425.1 bacterium
ACAGAGAACACAGAGGGAGAAGAGGTAAAAGTGTCCTATCCAGCACCATCCCTTTTGATTCCGGCTTCCCGCTTTCGCGAGGACAAGCTTTGCGGGAATGACAGGTTGAGTGTGGGGAGGGTTTTGACATTTGAGCTTTGACATTTGGATTTATTTAGATATTAGGATTTATTGTTTAATTAAAACAGATTTACCAATATTTCTTCCAATGCTGCCTTTTGGCAAAAAATAAGCAATATCGAACAGAAAGCCGGAAATTATGAGCAAAGCTATTATTATCATCCTCGACGGCGTGGGGCTTGTGGAGGCTCCCGACGCCGCCGACTACAACGATGTCGGCAGCGCGACACTGATAAACACCGCCAGAGCGATGGGCGGTCTGAACTTGCCGAATCTGGAAAAACTCGGGCTCGGCAATCTGGCCCCGATACTGGGCATGCCGCCGGCAAATCCACCCACCGGCGCAGTCGCAAGGCTGATCCCCCATTCGCCGGGCAAAGATTCCACCTCCGGCCACTGGGAATTGGCGGGGATTATTCTCGACAAACCGTTTCCCACTTTCCTCGACGGTTTCCCCGACGGGATAATTAAGCCGTTCTCCCACAAAATTGGCCGGGAAATACTCGGAAATTACGCCGCAAGCGGCACACAAATAATCGAGGAACTGGGGGAGGAGCACCTTCTAACCGGGAAACCGATAGTATATACCAGCGCGGATTCGGTTTTCCAGATCGCCGCTCACGAGGGCATAATTCCGGTCGGGCTGCTCTACGATTGGTGCAGGATCGCCCGGAAAATTCTTATTGGGCCAAACGTCGTGAGCAGGGTGATCGCGAGGCCGTTTATTGGCGAGCCGGGCAATTTTTCGAGAACTCCCAAGCGAAGGGATTTTTCGGTAGAACCCCCAATTCCCACGCTTCTGACAAAGATCGAAAGGGCATGGCTTCCCGTTGTCGCTATCGGGAAAATAATGGACCTTTTCGCAGGTGTCGGCGTTACGGAGCCTGTGTTCACCCATTCCAATTCGGAGGGCATCGCCGAGACTATCCGCATGATCCGCGAATACGATTCCGGCCTGATATTCACGAATCTTGTGGATTTCGACATGCTGTGGGGGCATCGCAACGACTACCGCGGGATGACACAGGGCCTGTGCGAGTTCGATAATGCGCTGCCGATCCTTATGGAGGCTATGTCCGACGACGATCTTCTGTTTATAACCGCCGACCACGGCAACGACCCGACCACGCCCAGCACCGACCACAGCCGCGAGATTGTCCCGCTCGTTATCCTGGGGAGAAAAATCCGGCCGGGCAGAATTCCCGACCGGGGCACGTTCGCGGACCTCGGGCAAACAGTCGCCGATTTTCTCGACATCGAGCCGACAGAATTCGGCACGAGCTTTTTAAAAGAGATATTAATCCCGTAGAGACGACCCGGCGGGTCGCACGCATTTTTTCTCGTTCACACGGTCTCCGTGGGAACGTAAAAGGGGCGACGCTCCGCGTCGATAGGGGGGAGAAGAGGACGCAGAGCATTGTAGGGAGATAAGAATTTGAATCCCGTAGGGGCGGGTTTTACGCCCGCCCGTGGTAGTGGTCGTCATTGCGAGGAGCGCAGCGACGTGGTAATCTCCTCCGCACACCTGCCATTTCAAACCGAAGCGAGAAATCTTCCGCTTATTAAAAGACTTCTCCCAATACAACTTCCCCCTTCTTTAAAAGCGCGGGGGTGGGAGAGATTCTTCAATCTCGCAAGCATTTCAAGTATAGTAACAATAATAATATTTAGCATATCATAATTGTTACATAGAATAACAGCTACAATAATTATAATATCGCTAACTACATGTTATAAATAAATAAGTAAATGTAAAATATTATTATCGATAATTAATATAACGATATCAATAATCATCATAACAATATCTACAACGAATAATATTCAACATATAAGTAAAATAACTATTGTATTAGATATTATTATTCTTATACTATATTTAGTAACATAAACGATAAGGATAAGAATAATATGAAAAGAACAAACATCTCACTCCCTCAACTGCTCGAACAGGGCGATATAATACGCCTCGTTGACGATAGAAATTCCGGCGAAGTCTATCATCTGCCCGCCAACCTCCGCGACGACTTCGATTCTGCCTTCGACGCTTTCCGCGAAGCCTTCGCGCTATGCTCTAACATCCGTATCGATAAAGAGCAATTAAGCGAAGCCACGCGCAAAAGCTATTACATCCTCCGAAAGACCCTCAACCGACTGAAAAGGTTCATCCGCGTGGTCGCCGACTCGAAAACCGCTTCGGAAATGTTCCACGAATTTGGAATCGACAACGCCTATCCGACGAAATATGAGGATATGACCTCCCTTGCGACCGGCCTCATTCTTCCGAAGCTCGACGATTGGGACGGCACGGCGCAGGAGATTTCGTCCGCAATGAAAGACGAAGTCACAACAGCTATCGAGGATTTCGCGTCGAAATCCAGGGCAAACGGTGTAAAACAGCCGGCATCGCATGTCGCCACCAGCCATCGCGACGACAGGCTTCGGGAATACAAAGCCGTCCTCACCCGAATCCTCAACTATCTCTACCTGATGCTCCCCGACGGCAAATACGACCAACGCGTCGAAGAATACCACTTCGAGAAATGGGACAGGCCGCAATCCAACAAACCCGCCGCCCCGAAGAACTTCGCCTACGACCCCGAAACCGCCCTCTGGCGCTGGGATGCCGTCGATGGCGAGGGTGTTATCTACGAGCTGGTTTTCCGCCGCCGCTACACGACCGGCGAATGGGCCCTGTTATACAAAGGGCCGGAAACACAGACCGCAAATGTGCCGGCGGTCTCGTTCATCGGCAAATATGATTTCCGCGTCCGCGCACTGGAGGGCAAACACAAGGGCTACTGGAACGGGTCGCCGAGCGGCGACATGCAATAGTTGCCGAAAACCGCCGGTGACGACCGGTGCGGGATAAAGCGGTTTTCGGAATATATTAAGGCGGCTTGGAGGCCGCGCGGCAGGGCCGGTCGGTAACGACCGACAGCGTAAGGTGCTCAACGGCTACGCCGATTCGGCGGCGAGGGCCGCAGCCGGAGGTGCTCAACGGCTACGCCGATTCGCTTCGAGTGGAGCGATAAGAAATCTTAATACTAATTGACTAATCCTCATTCAGCATTATATTGAAACAAATAGTGAAAACTTACAAGGAGGTCGAAATGAAGTGGATCGCAGCTCTTGTTATGCTAACAGTCGCGTTCGTCGCGCTGGCGGACGACAGCGAGGACTATTTCCCCAGAGTGATCGGAAATTCCTGGACGCACGAGGACTCCACCGTCGATGGGATCGATACAACCGTGAGCGTCGTTGTCGGCACGGATACGATGCTCGGCTATGAGACGTGGATCACCGAGAATACGGACGCCGACGGAACGGACTCGTCCTACACGCAGTTCCGCACCGACGGTGTTTATATTCTCGTAACACTTCTCGATTCTCTTGTCGAGGGTAATCAAGCTTTGAAAATGGCGCCACCCACTGTCGATGTTGGCGATAGCTGGACTGCACTTGATTTCGACACGGCTTTCTCTCAATCCGGCATCGACATAAACCTCGATATCGATATTCAAATGGAGGTTCTCGGCAGAGACGATATCACCGTCCCGGCCGGGTTTTTCCCGAATTGTCTTAGAATATATCTTGTCTCCAATTTCTCATACGTCGCCTCGATGGGCGGCACACCATTAGTATCCGGTGATGGAGTTCAGGGCCGCGACACGATGTGGGCTGCGCAACATGTCGGCACGGTTATGGACAGGAGTATCGAGTATGAGATCGATTTCATGACCGGCGAAATAGTGGACTCATCTAAATCCCGCACCATTCTGCTGGATTACGATTTCACCGGTGTTACAGAAAGCGCTCCGCTGCCGGAGGGCTTTTCGCTCGAGACCTGCCCGAACCCATTCAATGCGGCAGTCTCTATTTCCGCACCGGATGGTGCCGAAATTAATGTGTTCGATTTGAACGGCAGATCGGTCGCGGAGATTACCGCTTACGGGAGCGAGTCGGCGAAGCCGTCGAGCACGAATGCCTCCGGCGCGTGCCGGTGGACACCAGACGAATCAGTCGGTTCCGGCGTCTATCTCGTCCGCGCGACTGTGGGCGGCATTTCGGTTACGAAGCGTGTCGCGTATCTGAAATAATCGTAGGTTAAATGTTCCCTTCGGCAAGCTCAGGGAACGCGGCAAGCTCAGGGAACGGCGGAATACCGGTCGGTGAGCTTGCCGAACCGCCCGGTATTCGTCGGCCTTCAGCCTCTGTCGAAATGACAGAATTAGGACGGCGGCGACATGCCCGTTTCGGGTTTGCCATCGTCAAACACCTACGGTTCCTTTGCAGTCGAATTAGAAATAATAATCAAAACAGAGCAAAACATGTCTGACAGAAAACGGCTATACCTTATGGACGGCTCGCAGTTTGCCTTTCGAGCGTATTACGCCTTTATCCGCAATCCGCTGTTCAATTCAAAGGGGATGAACACCTCGGCGCCCTACGGGATGCTCAACAGTATTCTGAAAATTATCGAGGTCGAGGCGCCCGACGCGTTAGCGGTGGCGTTCGATATCAGCAAATCGGCGGAGCGGCTCGCGATGTTCCCGGAATACAAGGCCACACGCAAAAAGATGCCCGAAGACCTCTATAAATCGTTTCCTTATATCCGAGCAATCGTGGAGGCGATGCGTATCCCGGTTCTTGTCAAGAATGGGGTAGAGGCCGACGACATACTCGGCACGGTCGCGCGCCGGGCGGAATCCGCCGGATGGGACGTCGTTCTGGTTACCGGCGACAAAGACCTTATGCAGCTTGTGGACGAGCATGTGAGCATACTCGCGCCGAGCAAAGGGGCGTTGCCAACCGAATGGTTCACTCACGACAATGCCTTCAAACGTTTCGGTATCCCGCCCGATAAAATGATAGATTATCTGGCGCTGGTGGGCGATTCTGCGGATAATATCCCCGGAGTTCGTGGAATCGGCCATAAAACCGCATTCAATCTACTTCATGATTACGGCAGTTTCGATAATATTTACGAGCACATCGAGGAAATAAAGGAGAACGTCGCAAAGAAGCTCGTGGAAAACCGGGAAATGGCGGAGTTGTCGCGCAAGCTGGTGACTATCGACACCGACGTCGATTTCGATTTCGACTGGGAAAACGCCGAACTGACGGAGCCGGATTTTGAAAAGCTCATTCCGATAATCGAGGAGTTGGGATTCACTTCGCTTCTCGATAAATTATATGAAGAGTGGGGCGAGGATAGACGCGCCGTGCCGGAACGCGAGTTCGAGTATAGGCTTGTTGGTGGTATGACCGAATTAGAGGAAGTGCTTAAATGGCTTAGCGCGGCCTCGCGAATATCGCTGGATACGGAGACCACGAGCCGTAACCCGATGGAGGCCGAGCTCGTGGGGATAAGCTTTTCTATCGAGGAGGGTGAGGCGTTCTATGTGCCGCTGGGCCATCGCCGCGCGGGGGAAATTTTTGCCGACGACGACTTGAACCTTCCCATGCAAAAAGTCCTCGACGCGCTAAAGCCGATTATCGAGGACGAGAAATTAAAAAAACTCGGCCAGAATTTGAAATACGATTACATTGTCCTTGCCAACGCGGGCATTGAATTGCGGGGCATCGACGGCGACACAATGCTCGCGGATTACCTGCTCGAGCCGGGAGCATACGAGCACGGCCTCGACGCGCTTTCACTTAAAATTCTCGGCCATCGAATGCAGTCATATAAGGAGCTTGTCGGCGAGGGCAAGAAAGAAGTTTCTATCGCGGAGATAGAGCCGAAGCGCGTCGCGCACTATTCCGGCGAGGACGCCGAGGTCACGCTCAGGCTGGCAAATATCCTCGAGCCGCGACTCGAAGAGATGCAATTAAAAAAACTATACGATACTCTCGAAATTCCCCTGCTAACAGTTCTGGCCGATATGCAGATAGCTGGCGTGCGAATCGACAAAGAATTTCTCTTAAAATTATCGACCAAGCTGAAAATCGAACTCGGCGAAATAGAAAAAACGATCTACGATCAGGCCGGTGAAGAATTCAACATCGGCTCGCCCAAACAGCTTTCACATATCCTTTTCGACAAGCTGAAACTGCCGGTTCAAAAGAAAACGAAAACAGGCTTTTCCACCGACGCCGACGTGTTACAAATCCTCTCGGTCATGCACGAGCTTCCGGCGAGTATTATAAGATTCCGCGAGATCGCCAAGCTGCTGAGCACCTATGTCGATGCGCTGCCTTCGATGATAAACGCGCGCACCGGCCGCGTTCATCCGACATTTCAGCAGGCGGTTACCAGCACGGGGCGGCTCTCGTGCAAAAATCCGAACCTGCAGAATATCCCCGTCCGGGGCGAGACCGGCCGCGAGATACGCCGCGCATTTGTCCCCGCCGAGGGCAACATTCTCCTTTCCGCGGATTACTCGCAAATCGAACTGCGGATGATGGCGCATATTTCCGGCGACGAGAATCTTATCCGCGCGTTCAAGGAAGGGCGGGACATTCACGCCGCCACGGCATCGAGGATTTTCGATGTCTCGCCGAATTCGGTTAACCCCTCGCAGCGCCGCATGGCGAAAGTTATCAATTTCGGGGTGATTTACGGCATGACCGCATGGGGCGTTAGCGGACGCCTAAAAATGGAATTGAGCGAGGCCAAAAAATTCGTGGACGCCTATTTCGAGAGGTATCCCGGTGTGAAGAAATATATCGATGAAACCCCGAAACGGGTCGAAGAATTGGGCTATGTCGAAACTATTCTTGGCAGGCGCAGATATTTCGACATGACAAAATCCGGCTCGCAAAATCAGGCGTTTATCAAACGCGCGGCGGTCAATACGCCGATTCAAGGCTCCGCGGCGGACCTTATTAAAATCGCGATGATAGGCATCCACAAACGCCTGAAAGATGAAAAACTAAAATCGAAAATGATACTGACCGTGCACGACGAGCTGGTTTTCGACGCGCTGGTGGGGGAGACCGAGCATTTGACACAAATGGTAAAAGAGATAATGGAATCGGCGATGGAGCTTGCCGTGCCGTTAGTTGTCGATATCGGCGCGGGAAAGGACTGGCTCGACGCGCACGAATAGTCGCCGGCGGCACAGGGAAAACCACTTCAACAAAGCATACCACATAATAGACGCGGCGTCCCGCCGTGTATTCCTCGTATCGAGCGAGACGCTCGACCCGCTAATCCCCGCTGTCGCGGCTGTCGCGTGCGAAATTATGTAGGGTTATTCCAAATCGCACTGAAATGGCGTAAGTGCTTATATATCGGTCGTTTAGATATAAAAGCAGTTCGTTTTTATCGGAACATCGAGCGTCTGACAAGATTTGTTGAACGTTTTTATCAAAATGATGAGCGTCTGACAAGATTTGTTGAGCGTTTTTATCGGAATGTCGAGCGTTTGGCAAGATTTGTTGAGCGTTTTTATCGGAATATTGAGCGTTTGTCAAGATTTGTTAAGCGTTTTTATCGAAATGTCGAGCGTTTGTCAAGAAATGATGCGCGTCGAAATCCAAATGTTTTCAACAAAT
>DAOWNU010000296.1 GCA_030642425.1 bacterium
AACAGGCGGAAAACGCGATACGCGAGATGGGCAAGAAGCCGGGCCGGGATAAAAAGGCTATCGATGCGGTCGCGGCGACGCTTATTTTGCAGGTTTTTCTCGATTTAAGAAATACGCAATAAAAAAAATTGTTGAAATGAGTGAATACACCATGAATAGAAAAATGCTAAGTCGATATCTTTGCGAGCGCAACAATCTTTAACCCATTACCTATTACCTAATACCTATTACCTAAACCACTTTGACTGACTCGATAAGAAAAATAGTTCCTTTGCTCGTGGCGATCCTGATAGGGGTCGTGCTTATTGTGTCCTTTTTCGCGATCCGCTTGCTCGCGGTTCCGACCGAAAAGGATTTTTCAAAAAAGCCGTTTGAGATAACCGTGCCCAGAGGGGCGAGCCTCGACGTGATGGCAAAAATGTTCGCGGACTCCGGCATGGTCGGCTCGGAATGGCAGTTCGTGTGGGCCGCGCGTTTGACCGGACTCGACAGGAAGCTTCGCGCCGGAAAATACACTTTTTTCGCGAGGAATATATCTCCGGTCGATCTCGTGAAAGCGCTGACCGTTGGCGGCTCTTTCGACGTGCCGGTTACGTTCCCGGAGGGGCTTACCGTCTATGAGGTTGCGCGCATCGCCTCGGACAGCCTTAAAATCCCATTTAAGGAATTCTTGAAAATATGTTTCGACCGAAAATTTCTCGATTCACTCGGCATCGACGCCCCGAGCTGTGAGGGATACCTTTTTCCGGAAACTTACAGCCTGCCCGAAAGCCTTTCGGCGGAGGAACTTATTCTGCGGATGTATTCGCATTTCAATTCCGTATGGAATGACAATTTCGACCGCAGGGCGCACGAACTCGGGATGGATCGCAATTCTGCGATCACGCTGGCCAGTATTATCGAGGGAGAAGCGCGTGTTGCGAGGGAGCGAACGATAGTTTCCAGTGTATATAATAATCGCCTGCGAAAAAAGATGCTTCTTCAGGCCGACCCGACAGTTATTTACGGCCTGCAATGTTTCGAGCGTGCGCTGACAAAGGCCGATCTCGATACATCTTCCAGCAAATACAATACATACCGCTTTCCGGGACTTCCCCCCGGCCCGATAAACAGCCCCGGCAAAGGGGCAATCCGTGCGGCTCTCTGGCCGGACTCTACAGACTACATTTATTTCGTCTCAAACGAGGACGGAACGCACTGGTTCACGAGAACACTCGATGAGCACTATAATGCGATCCACGCGATCCGTTACCGTGGCGAACGCGGCCCCGACCCTGAAATCATTACTTCTAATAGATTGAATAACAATTAGTTATATACTTATATCTAATGTTATTCTTTATATGCGCCATATCCACCTAAGGAATACCTTTAGAAGATTGCCGTTATCTTTTGAGCGGGCGTAAGTTATGAATATCATTCGAAAATAATGAAATTTTCATATCGATAACACGCTATGTTTCAATACATTACAGCGAACTCTTAAAATTATTTCAAAAAACATGTTGACAATCCCGTTCTACATAAGTAATTTTACTGATGAAGAGATGAAAATACCCAATTCTTAGAAGGAGGGTTCAAACATGAAAAAGAAAATCCTAAAAGCGTTATTGGCGGTTGCGATTATACTGCCGATGATCGGCGGAACATGCGGGCCGCCCAGCTATTACACTACCGGTGTATGCGGCAGACCGACTCAGGGAGCGCCCCATGTCGAAGAGATCGCCTCGATAGTCCGAATAACGAACAGGCCCTCTCACGATTGCACTCCCGATCTGTCGCCATGCGGGAAATTCGTGGCCTTTGCGAGTTGGGAACCGAAAAATTACTACGACGTCCCGAGCAGAAACCATATCGCCGGCGATTTCGATATTATGATGGTCGGCGCGAACGGGGGCGGAGGATACCAGAGAATTACCAATAACCCCGGCGACGATTACTATCCGGCATGGTTCCCGAGCGGCAAAGAGATGATGATAACGAGCGAACGGTCGGGCTATCCCGCTATCTGGATCAAGCCGGTTACAGGGATAGCGGGAACTCGAAAACTATCATGGGCGGGAACGAGCGATTTCGGCGGGGATGTCGGAAATAGATTCATCGTTTTTGCCAGCGCGGACAGAATTTACAACACAATCGCGGATTTCTACTGGTATCTGCAGCGCGAACCGATGATGGCCGAAGGCCCGGGACATAACCCATATATGGAATACGATCCGCCGTGGCATCCAAGATGGCACCCGAGAATATTCAGAGTTGACCGTAACGGCGCACGCCTGACCGATCTCGGGCCGGGTATCGACCCGCAGATTTCGCCCGACGGTAAAAAAATCGTTTTCTCAAGCGTAGAGGCCGGAAGCTGGGATATTTGGATAATGGAAATCGACGGCAAACGCCGGACGCAGATGACAACTTACACCGGAAATGAAACCGACCCCTGCTGGTCGCCGGACGGCAAATGGATCGCATATTCAAAAAGCTCGAACGCCGAAGTTCCGGGGATCGGCCTGATCGAGGACGAGTATTGGAACATCTGGGTCACGAATGCTACTTCCGGCGAGAATATCCAAAAGACATTCAGCCGCTGGTTCAGGGACCTTTCGCCGTGCTGGGGCTATGTCGATGAGGGCGACCATTTCCGCGATTCTATCTATTTCCACTCGGACCGCGACAATTATGAATACACAGGATTCGACATATACCGCCTCGACCCGGATATGGGGATCGAGCAATACGACCTGCCCGATCTTCCCGACGGTCGTTTTGCGCCCTCGGTGTCGAAGGGCGGCCCGACAGTGCGCATTCTCAACGGGACGAGGAGCACGACCGACGCGGTCCCAAAATGGGCAGCGAGAGTTACGGAAAAACTGCAGGCCAAAGGATATAATTGCCTCGAACCGAAAAATACCTTTTCCGAAGTGCCGAATTATATCAAGGTCTATTACCGCGGGGGCTACTACGATTTCGCGATGCAGATTTCGCGTGACATTCCCGATGTGCCGAATTTGAAACCGGCGCTGAGGAAAATGCCGTCCAATTTCCGCTGGAAAGAGGCGGATGTCATAGTTGTATTGGGAAAATAATTTTACAAAGTTCGCGTAGGTGATGTAATAGAGGCCGCTCCCGCCCGGGGGCGGCTTTTGAAATTTAAAAACCCCGTCTTTTCCCCTCTTTTTTCTTGTAATTTCTTTTTTTAATATTATAATTATAATTCGAATTTATAAAAATAGGAATTCACTAAAGGAGTAAATATGAAAATCTATTTCGCAGCAATCCTAATTCTCGCGATTTCCGCTTTCGCGGTTCCGCAGACAATCCAGTATCAGGGCAAGCTGACCGACGTGGCCGGTGTCGGCGAAAACGACACGTTGCCGATGACATTCAGGATATTCGATATAGAGGCGGGACCGGTCTCGCCACTTTGGTCGGAGACGCACGACGGGGCCGACGAAGTTCCTATCGTCCACGGTCTGTTCGACGTCGCGCTCGGCCCGATAGATTTACCCTTCGATGAGCAGTATTGGCTCGAAATAGTCGTTGATTGCAACG
>DAOWNU010000289.1 GCA_030642425.1 bacterium
ACGTTTCCGAAACGGACGAGACCGGCACAATCCCGCGCAAAACGCACTGGACTATTATGATCGACCCCGGCCACGGCGGCAAAGACCCCGGAGCAAGCTCCGCCAAAGCGGTGCGGGAGAAGGATTTAGTCCTCGACATATCGAAACGGTTAAAAACAATATTGGAGAAAGACACGCTGTTCTCTGTCGAGATGACGCGCGAGGACGACACCTTTATCCCCCTGCGCGAAAGAACGGCAAAGGCAAACAGGGCGGGGGTCGATCTCTTTATTTCTATCCATTGCAACGCCGCGCGAAACAAATCCGCGCGGGGAACACAGGTATTCTTCCTCGCCCCGGCAAGCTCCGATCACGCTCGCGCAACAGCCGCGCTCGAGAACGCCTCGATTTTCCTCGAAGAACCAGACACTTCGGGCGGCACGAACGATCTTGATTTTATCATGGCGGACATTGTCCAGAACGAGTTTCTTCGGGAGGCCTCGCGCCTGTCCGTTCTGGTCGAAGAGGCGGTCTCGACAATAACTGGGCTTCCGGCGCGCGGCCCGCAGGGCGCCGGTTTCTATGTTCTCAAAGGCTCGTTTATGCCCGCCATCCTTGTTGAGGCGGCCTTTCTTTCCAATCCCGACGAGGCAAAACTGCTGGACAAGGACAGTTTCCGGGAGAATGTCGCGAGCGGTATCGCGGAGGGCCTGCGGGGTTTTATTTCTGAACTGCCGGAATGAAGCGCGGCAGCCCAATTACACTTTACCTATAACCTTCTTTATGAGAATCAGCATTACCATAACAACAACCCTCCTAATCCTGTGTATTGCGTTTTCCGCTTCTGGCCGCTGGAGCGGATTCAAGGCGAGCGTGTTTCTTGAGCCGGGCTACGACTCCAACCCGGGGATACTTACGGAAGAGGATAAAGAAAATTTTGCCGACGGCGACCCTTATTATATGGAGATGAAGTCCACTGACGATTACTATCTCATGTTCGGCGGAGACATCGCCTACCGATACCGTTTGAAAAAAATCAAAATGGAAAGCGGCCTGAACTATCGATACAAGAATTACTTCTACAATCGAGAACTAAGCTACCATTATTTGCGACCGCGGTTCGAATTTCGCCGAAAACAATGGCGTGGCGAATTTTACTGCGCTTTCGTGTTCGATTACGCCACGAGCATTTATTCCGATGACGATTTCCCGGACGAGATCCCTGTTTGGGCGACATATTCCGCTTCGCGCGCGGGGTTCGAGCTTCGCAGAAAGATATTTGAAAATCACTGGTTTGCGGTCGAGGGCGAATACGGCTATACCGAATACAACGACAATTTTCCCGAATACGACGGCGCAGGAATCCGCGCGGGGGCAAGCTGGCGCTGGAGCGGGCCGGTTTACCTAAAACTAACTTATGTATACCGAACCTACGACGCGCGCGGCTGCGATATGGAAAACGAGACGAAAGAAAATTCCGACGAATCCGATATTTCCTATGTCGAGGACAGAATCGAGGGCTATGTCTCCCGCGATCTCGAACTGCGCGGCAACGGCCTCGTTATTGGACCGTCGTTCGACCTCTCGCGCCGGTTCTATTCCTCCGAAAAAGATTTTCTCGACGACTATATCCACGTCGCACGACGCGATTTGAGGGCCGATATCGGGCCGTTTATCCGCTGGAAAGCGCCGTCAGAAATAGATATCACGCTGTCCTGCGATTTTACAATCAGGGACGCCGACTCGCCATATTACAATCTCGACCCGGTCAAAGATTATAACCGGGCGCGGTTCGCATTGAGGGCCGAATACTCTATCCGATAGGAGAAATGAGATGAAATACGCCAAATTGACAATAGCGATTCTCGCGATAATTATCATAATATCCGGCGGCGGAAGGAGAACTCCCCCGCCGGAAGAATCTATCGTGGTTCAACTCGATTGGCCGGGGGACGGGCAAGTTCTCACGGAGCTTTCGGATAACCTCGACTGGAAATCTTTCCCCGGCGCGGAATCATACAGAATAAAGGTCTGGTCGGAAAACCCGGCGGAACCGATGATCGACGATATCACCGAGGCCTCCAGCTACGATGTGGAAATCGAGCTTGCCGACGGCGAATATAATTGGACGGTGGGAGTCGTGCGGGATAGCGAAACCGAGCATTGGTCGGACACATCGACATTCCACCTCTCCCTCGTCGTCGTGACCTCCGTTCCCCTCGACGGCGCAATTATCAACGACACGCGCATATTTTTCGACTGGTTTAATTTCCCGCAGTCAAACGGCTATCGAATAATTGTCTGGCCGGAAGACAGCCCGGAATCGCCGGTTTTCGACAATACGACATTCACAAGCTCCGAGAAAGCCAATACCACCTTTTTCGAGGGCGATTACTGCTGGACAGTCGGCACCCGCTACGCCGAAGAGACGGAATTCGGACGATTTTCGGACACGCTCTGTTTCAGCGTCGATCAATATCCATATTATCTCACCGACACAACGCACACGCGCGCGGAGCCGAGAGTGATTCTCCCCTATTTCGACGCTCTGTTCGTCGGCGACGGCAGCGCGGGCCTGTTGATATGCGACCGAAGCGACCCGGAGCACCCGACAGTCGTTTCATGGGATGAGCCTGTCGGTCAGGATGTCAACCGCGCGCTCTGGGCCGACCCAACACGCGAAATTCTCGCGGTCTCCGATTACAGGGGCACGCACCCGATCCTTTTCTATAATATCGAATCGCCGCTATCGCCTTACTGGTCGGACTGGTCGGGAATCTGGGGGCGCAAAAATCAGGACGTGGACGGTATCTGGTTCCGCGACACGCTTTTCGTGGCGATTGCGGATTACGACGACGGCGCTATCCTTTTCGACCTCAGCGATACGGTCTATCAGTCGGTCAATACGCGCGGCAATCTCCAGCCGGAAGGTTACACTTACGGCGTGGCGCTCGACGACAGTCTTCTTTTTGTCGCCGCCGGACAGCGCGGTCTTTATATCTCCCGTATCCTCGAGCCGTCGGAGATTGTCGGATGGGTCGATACTCCCGGCGAGGCCGAGAAGATCGCGATTGCGGGCAATTATTGTTTCGTGGCGGACGGTATCGCGGGACTCACGGTCGTCGATTTTTCCGATATCGAAGACCCCGCGATTGTCGGGCGGGACAATCCACAGGTCGGCAACGCACAGAGGATAAGCATTCAGGGCGATTACGCATTCGTGGCATACGGCTCCGGCGGGACAAAAATCTACGATATATCCGACCCAACGATGCCGGTGATTATTCAGGAGATCGACGGCATGTATAGCTATTGCGCCACTCCCGACGGCGACATTCTCTATATCGCCGACCGGGACTGGGGAGTTGTCACGCTGACCCGTTAGCGGTTCGGTCGGCAGCGGCCCTGCCGCCGGCAATGCCGGAGATGGGATTGCGCGGAACATATCTCTTGTAGGATGCGAAATTCGGAGTATTTTTATAACGATATAAATAGAATCGACGCGGAGCGATAGGAAAGACACGCCCTCCGCGGGAGTATAGGTGCGAGAGGAAATGTGTTACGGACGATTGCTATTTCATTCATTGTGACATTTTTTCGTTACATTTA
>DAOWNU010000069.1 GCA_030642425.1 bacterium
CGCCCAATGCGTGCTCGACAGCCCAATAAGAATCCCGGTCGCAGTTGCTTCCGTGGAATCTGACAATCGCAGCGTGCATTAAGTCTCCTCGATCTCGTAACTGAAAACCTCGATAATCGGGTTCGAGAGGATGTCGCGGGAAACCTTTTCGACAATTTTCCCGGCCTCGTCCCGATTTTCCGCTTCGAGTTTCAGGAAAAAAATCCTGCCGGAACGAACCCCGTCGATATTGTCGAATCCAAGCCGCTGAAGGGCCTCCGAGATTGTTTTACCCTCCGGGTCCGCGACCGTATCAATCTTCCTAACCGTCACTTTCGAAAGGTATTTCTTCATCATTATCGTCCTTCCTGCCGGTTCCGCGCGTTTCTCGCGAAAGTGTTACTATCACCTCTCTAATCAAACCATGCAAAACAAACAGCACCATTAACGGATATATAGTATATACGGGGAACAAAATCAACGCTAAAATTATCGAGAGAAGCGGAATAAGAATCAGAAAATTCCATCGGTTTGAGAAATCTATCCGGGGCGGATGCTTTGGGTATTTGACCTGCGAGATCATAAGCCACGCCAGCACCGCGATTCCCCCAAGAACGCCGTTACCCATTATCGGCGGCCAGACCTTGTCGATAAATACCAAGCCGCTCGCAATTGTCACCGCCGCCACGGGGATCGGCAATCCGTAAAAGAAATCATCTCTACCGGATTCGGCGGCAACATTGAAACGCGCCAGCCTGAAAGCCCCGGCAAATATATAAAGTATCCCAACAGCAAGTTTCCAGCCAAACATGTCGAAAAGGCCGACGGCGTATAGCATGGCCACCGGCGCAATCCCGAACGTCGTAAAATCGGCCAGCGAATCGAGCTGGACACCAATCCGGCTCGCGCCTTTGGTCATCCGCGCGACCTTGCCGTCGAGAAGATCGAGAAACGCCCCGAGAAAAATAAACCAGGCCGCGCTCAACGGCTTCGGCCCCATCGAGTGAATTATTGCGAAAAACCCGCAGAACAGATTCCCGAAGGTGAAAATACCGGGGATGACCGGCGTCAGCCTTTTTATGTCCATCTTGCGATTGCCGATTCTCCGCATTTTACTTTGTCTCCTATCGCGACGAGCGATTCGGTTTTGTTCCGTGGCGTGAGAAGCTCGACCCTGCTGCCGAACCGAATAATGCCGATTCTCTCGCCGCGGGTGAGTTTTTGCTTTTCCTGAACGCGGCAAATCACTCTTCGGGCAACCATGCCGGCAATCTGGTGAACCTGCACCGGCCCTTTGGGCGTATCAAAAAAGATTTTCTGGCGTTCGTTCTGTGCGAAGGCTTCTTTTGTTCCGGCGTGTTTATAGCCGCCATCGACATGCTCGATAAGTTCCACAACACCGTCGCACGGCGCACGGTTCACGTGAACATCGAAGATATTCATGAATATTCCGATTCTCAGACATTCGCCGAATGCCGGGTCGTCGAACTCGCCGACAAAAACGATCTCGCCGTCGGCGGGAGAGACGAGAACGTCGCTGTCCTCCGGCGGGAACCGGTCGGGATCACGGAAGAAATACAGCGAGAAGGCCGCCATGATTACGAATACGCCGCTCAGGAAGTAGCCGGCAATCATACCGGGAAGAGCCGCGAAAAGCGCGAGAACGAGAAACATGCCGACAAATCTTTTTAGTTCCGGGTCAAATTTCATTTTCAAGTTCCAAAATCGAGACTAACAATTTAGATCATTATAATATATGAACCCGTCGAATTCAAGTTTAAAACGACAATTTTCGAGGGGGCGAGCCGCGTGGCGGATATCGTCGTCATGTGAAAACGATATTTTTAATATTAGCCATTTTCTCTTTTTTTAGATGATTTTCGCAGGGGAGGATTCCAAACCCGCCCGAATCGGGTTTGCCTTCGTCAAAGCACAACGGATCGAGAACGAGGATTGTTACGCAGGGGGAATTGCATTCGCCCGTCGCCCAAACAACGGATGGCGCTAATTCTCGGACTGGACCAACGCGGTTGGTCCTCGCGAATCGAAAACGATCATCCGCCCCACAGCGACCGGGAGGTTAATATCAGCCGATCCTTTTCGCTATCCAGCTTCTATCGAGCTCGATAGCGTCTTCCGGGCATAATTCGTGGCAGCAAAGGCAGGTTATACAGGCCTTATAATCGAATTCGGGGAGCCGCTCGCCCCGCATGGTTATTGCATCGACAGGACAATGTTTCGCGCAGATGCCGCATCGAACGCATTTGTCTTCGATAGGAACAGGGCGAATCCAGATTAACCGTCCCAGATAGCGCACAAGCCACGTCGGAACAAGCCTATCGGGGATCATTGGCGGCAATTTGAAAGGTTTTTCAAGAATAAAATCGGACAGTTCGCCGCCGGGTATTTCGATTTTCGATAAATCGCCCTGTCCAAGCCCCGCTTTTTGTGCCAATTTCGTTGTGATTACTCTATTGGGTTTTATCCCGATAATGTGCGCGGCAACCGTGTCCATCGCGACACCGTCGGTCGAGGCCAGAAGAAGCCCGACATCCCTGAGTTCGCCGCTCGATGGGCCGTTGCCCTCCATCCCGACAATCGCATCCATAATGTGGAGCGCGACCGGAACCCGCTCGTAGATAGCGATAAGCATGCGCGAGAATTCGGACGGCCTCGGGAGAAGTTTGTGAAATCCGGCCTTTTGGAAACCGGGCACCAGGCCAAAAAGGTTTTTCACCGCGCCGGTATAGAGCATAAACGAATGTGTTTTCAGCTTTGGCAGGCTGACTATCCGGTCGAACCCGTCTATCGCCCTCGTTATCTGCAATGTTAGTTTGTCGTCTATCGGGATCGTTCTCGTCCCCGCCGTTTCGAATCTGACCCACGGTATTCCGAGGCTTTCCGCAACATCGATCATGCCGGTATTTCTGAATACCCGCTCCACCCCTTTATCCGCCGTGCCGGGAGAGTCGCCTATCGCCACGGATGCGCCGTAATCGAGCAGGCTTTCCGCAACCGCCTTAACGACCGCAGGATGAGTTGTAGCACCACGCTCCGGATCTCGAGCCAGAAGCAGGTTGACTTTCAACAGGACGCTATCGCCGGGGCGGACATGAGCGCGCCATCCCCCAAGATCGTCGATAAGCTTTTCTATATGGGAACGGAGGGCATCGTAGCCCCCCGCTCTTTGAATAGATACTTTGCTATTCAATTATTTCCCCGGCGAATTCTTGAGAAGATGCCAGGCGTTGCGATATTTCGCATATTTGCTCGGCGGCTCTCCGCTGCGCTTGCGTCGATAGTCGGAATAGCGATCTTTCAGGGTGATCAGTGTCAGGCCTTCGATATCTTTGAATGGAATGATATAGTAGGTATAACGTTCCTCGTCATCATCGGGGCCGAGGTCCAGAACGTAGATGCAAAAGTTAACGGGGCGGTTTGTGACGGCAAACCGATAGTATATGCTGGGCCTGCGTTTGCGCGGGATGTGGTAAATAGTTTCCGTATTCGTCCCCGAAATATTAACCAGATTTCCGTTTATCTTCATTCTCACCGCGCTGTCGCGTTTTGCGAGAAGATCGACACTCAATCCGATGGATTCACATTTTTCCTTCACGATCTTTGTGTAGAAAGTCTTCTTTGCGCTGCGCTCCTTGCCGAGCTTCTCGTATTCGACAAGGCGGGCATCCAGATCGGCGTTGCGTCGCTGGGCCTCTTTTGCGCGCTTGTCTTTGCGTTTCGACTGGATTTCGTTATACGAGTCGGCGAAGAAACTCATGTATAATCCAGCGGTGTTCTGGCGGCTGAATCCGAAATGGCGGCCGATCTCCTCGAGAGTGTTAAGCTCTTTGACCATCGACGTGAACTTGTTGAATCCGCCCTTGTGCCTGTATTTCTCGTCGAACCTCGATATTTTGCGGTCTCTGCTCATTTTCATCGTGCAACAACTCCTTTCTGCGATTTGGCTCCAAGGATTACATTTCCCTACTGAGCCTGTAAGCTTTATATGCGTTTCTTAATAGGCATGACACTGTAACCGGCCCGACACCTCCCGGAACCGGCGTCAACGAACCCGCGACAGGCTCGACGGAATCGTGATCGACGTCCCCGATAAGCTTGCCGTCGATATAATTGGTTCCGACATCGATAACGACCGCGTCCTTCGAGACGTGATCTCGATTAACAAATCCCGGTTTTCCGATTGCGACTATTAATATTTCCGCCGATTTTGTGATTTTGGACAAATCCCTCGTTCGGCTGTGGCAGACAGTAACCGTGGCGTTGCCTTCCGGCGATTTTCGAAGCAGCATATTCGCCAGCGGCAAACCCACAGTTCTGCTTCGGCCAACAATAACCGCCCGTTTCCCGTTCGTATCTATCCGATATTTTTTCAAAATCTCGAGAATCGCCAGAGGTGTGGCGGGAAGGAACACCGGCTCGCCGGATATTATTCGCCCGATATTGCCGGCTGTCGTGCAATCGACATCTTTTGCCGGGTTAATTGCCTCTCTGACCGGAAACGGGTCGATATTTTCCGGCAGCGGCTCCTCCAAAATAATACCGTGATAGGCCTTGTTACCGGATATCCCGGTCATTATCGAAACGGCCTCTTCGGTGCGAATATCTGCGGAAAATTGCAGGATTTCTACGTTTATTCCGATCTTGTCCGCGGCTCTGGCCTTGGATCGTGCATAGATCAAACTGCCCTCGTCGTCGCCGAAAATAACCGCCGCAAGAGTCGGTTTGGCAGCGGTCTCTTCGATTCGAGCCTTAACCTCTCCCTTTATTTCCGACGCGATTTTTTTTCCCGATAATATAAGGGCCATTTTTTCTCCCGATGAAACTTCTTAGAAGCGGCGAGGCTTCAGTAAAAAGTTTTTTATTATAACGGCGTATCTTCGTCTGTCAAGCTTTTTTTAAAGAAAATTCTTAACTTGTTTTGTATGAATATTCTATACCTATTTTCTTTTTATTGAATCCTTTCGGACACGCATAATCCGTCTAAATCCGGATAAATTCACCGCTATATGATTATTTTTTCATAGGAATTGAAGAGGTGTTTGATGGTCTTTGATTAACTACATTTAATAGGTCGAGCGTCTCGCTCGATGGGGAATGCACGGCGAGACGCCGTACCTATTAAGGTTTAGGGTTTATGAATCAGGGAAAGCGAATTTTTCACGAGGCGAATGTATAAACTAAATAATCAATGACCATAAAGGGCTTAAGCTTTGGGCGACCGGCTCGAAAATGAAAACTGTTTTCCGATTATCGATAAAAAATGACCACGTGGTCATTTTTTCCTTGACATTGTACACCCGGGTAATTATTATGATTCTGAAAGAGCAATCACAGGCCTTTCGAAGGCCATAAACAAAGGAGCGCAGATGAAACAATTCACCGACCTCGCCCTCGATATCGCCAAGGGGGCGGGCGCGAGCTTCACGGATATGCGAATTGTCGAGGAACGACAGAATCGCGTGTATGTCGAGCGCCGATCGCTGAAACTCATCGACGAGACGGAGTCTTCGGGCTATGGCATCAGAGTTCTGTTGAACGGCGCATGGGGGTTCGCTTCCAACACACTGCTCACAAAAGATGAAGTGATCAAAACCGCAAAGCGGGCAATTTCGATAGCCAGAGCCTCAACTATGGTGCCGAAAGACGTGCCGGCAATAATGGCGCCGGAAAGCGAGTATGTCGATACGCAGGTCGGCCCTTGCCTCGAAGACCCTTTCAAAGTCTCGAACAAGGAAAAGGCCGAATTGCTCCTAACATGCACGGACATCATGCTAAACCAGCCGAATATCGTCATGGCAATCGGCTATTTGCAGTTTATTCGCATGCACAGGATTATCGCCAACAGCGACGGCAGCTATCTCGACCTGACAAACTACTTCGCCAATCCGCACCTCGGATGCTACGCCGTCGATGGCTCCGAATCGCAGGATCGCAGCTTTCAGGGCGGCGCGAGACAGTCGGGTTATGAATTCATCCGCGAGATCGATCTCCCCGGCAACGCGAAAAAGTGGGCCGAAGAGGCCCTTATAAAATGCCGCGCCGATGATACTCCGCAGGGCACGATGGATCTCGTCCTCGACCCGATGCATCTTGCGCTGACAATGCACGAGTCGGTCGGCCACCCGACGGAACTCGACCGCATTCTCGGCTGGGAAGCGAACATGGCGGGGCGCAGCTTTCTCAAGCCCGAGCTTGTCGGCAACCTGAAATACGGCAGCGATATCGTTAATTTCACCGTGAACAACAATCTCGAAGGCGGTCTCGGAAGCTGGTTTTACGACGACGACGGTGTCAAGATGCAAAAATTCTTCATGGTCGAGAACGGCATATTGAATTCGCTCGGAACCACGCGCGAAACCGCGCCGATAATCGGCTGGGAACGTTCCAACGGCTGCTGCCGCTCCGACGGCTTCAACCATTTCCCGATCAACCGAATACCGAATCTCTATATGGAACCAGGCGCCGACGACTCCGTTACGCCCGAAGACCTGATCGCCGGTGTCGATCGCGGGGTTTATATCGAGGGCATGGGCAGTTTCTCGATAGACCAGATGCGCAATAATTTCCAGTTCGGCGGCGATATGTTCTGGATGATCGAGGGCGGCAAGAAAACCAAACCGCTGAAGAAAGTAACGTATCAAGCCCAGACGACGCAGTTCTGGAATAGCTGCGACGCTATCGCCGGGAAGAAATACTGGAGGCCGCACGGCGTGATGAACTGCGGCAAGGGCGAGCCGATGCAGGTTATGCGCATGACGCACGGGGCCAGCCATACTCGATTCCGCAACATAAGCGTAGGAGGTGCACAGATATGAGAACTCGCGAAGAAATAAAGGGATTGCTGAACAAGGTTATTGCCGCAATACCCGGCCTCGAGGCTCAGGCAAGTTATAGTTTCGAGAAAACTATCGCCACCCGCCTCGGCGAGAACGCGATCACACAAAACACTGGCGGCGAAGAGGAGAGGATCAGGCTCGTTGTCTATAACGGCAAACGCAGCGGGAGTTCTATTACCAATAAAATGGACGACGATTCGCTCGGGAATCTGGTGCGTGTCTCAGTCCAAATGGCCGAAGAATCTCCCGAAGACCCGGAATATGTGGAGCTTCCCGGGCCGCAGAAATACAATGAGATGCAAAAGGCCTTTTTCGAGGACACCGAGCGCCTGACCCCCGAACAGATCGCCGAAGATGTGGGCGTTGTTGTTGCAAAGGCCAAAGAGAAAGGTTTTCGGGCCAGCGGCTTGTTCGATGTCGATGTTTCTTTGAACGCAATCGCGAACACAAACGGCCTTTTCTGCATCGAAAGCTCGACGGAAGTCAACTATTCGACAACGATCCACGGGCCGATGGGCAGCGGCAAGAGTGAGATGTCGCGCAATTCCTACGCCGATATGGATATCGATAAGCTCGCCAACACCGCTGTCGGGAATGCCGAAATGGCGCAAAACCCGGTGGATATCGAGATAGGCGACTATACGGTCATTTTCGAGCCTGCCGCTTCCTTGGAATTGCTCGGTTTTATGGTCTGGAATATGGACGCTCGAGACGCCAGCGAAGGCACGACCGTGTTTGCCGATAAGGTGGGGGAGAAGATGTTCTCGGAAAAAGTCGATTTTGTTATAAAGATCGACGATCCCGGGCTTCCGACACCGATTTTCGGCGATGCGGGCCTGGCTGTCAAACCGGCGACATGGATCGAAAAGGGCGTTATCAAGCGCCTTTACCACGACAGATTCTGGGCGAAACAGAACGGGACGCACGCGAATCCGGTTCGCTATCCTATCTTCATGAATGGCGAGGATAACTCGATCGACGACCTTGTGAAAAAGTGCAAGAAGGGTTTGCTGGTGAAAAACCTGTGGTATATCCGCTATGTCGATCAGAAGGAACTGCTGCTTACCGGCATGACCCGCGACGGCGTATTTCTTATCGAGGACGGCAAGATTGTCGGGCCGGTAAAGAACATGCGCTGGAACGAATCGCCGGTTGTATTCCTGAACAATATTGTGGCGTTGACGCGGCCTGAAAGGGTGGGGCATTACGCCAAATTGCCGGGGATTATGAGCGAGGGTTTCACGTTCAGCTCGAAATCCGAATCGCTGTATTCGGATCGGAAATGCCGTCCGGCATCGGCCGGTGCGGATGTTGCGTGGAACCGGATTGAATTTTTCGATGAATATATTAGGTCCCTTAAGGAAGGTGCCTTTTTGTAATGCTTGAATTGCCTC
>DAOWNU010000129.1 GCA_030642425.1 bacterium
ACTTGAAATAACAAGAAGAAAAAGGAGAATCATTATGCTAAAACGATTGGTCTTTTCTATGGCGATAGGCCTTTTTGTTATGGCGGCTTTCGCCCAATCGGTCGAGTATGATATTTTCGCCGAAGACAAGGTTATCGGCTCATGCAAAATTGAAATGAGCAAACGGGGAGGCGGATATTTTATCCGTAAAACAGGAGAGATTACCGACGCGCAGGGTCATAGAACGGTGGCCGAGGAAATGGTGGTTACCGCGAATTGGTTCCCGGAAGATTACTCTCTTCAGGCCACCTCTCCCGAAGGCGAGACAACTCTGAGGGGCAGCTTTTCCGACACGGGGGTCGAGCTTTCCGGCAAGCTCGGGATGGGCGAGATTATGCAGACACTCGAGTCCGGCGAAAGGCTGTCCGTATGGTCGGAACTCATCTGCATGTCTTCCGCGCTCATTCTCTTGCCGCGTGTGGATTACACGGTTACGGGGCAGCCGTTCGAGTTCCCCGTGGTGATACCGGAAAAAATGGAGCTTGGGAGCGTTATCCTGACAACAACCCGCCAGGAGGGGGATGAATATATTGTCCACGGCGGCGTCCCCGGCGGATGGGAATTCGACGTCTGGTTCGACCCATCAAAAAACATGATCTCAAAATACGGACTGAAAGGCGGCTACGAGGTTCGGTTGACTTCGGACAGGGTCAAGCCCGGTATAGACGCAAAACCGCCCGGCTATAATCCGCTTACAGAAATGATCCTCGACGATTCGGATTTTATCGAAAGACTCGGCCGGGTGAAACATCTTACGAGCAATATGTCGATGTCTTTCCCGGCAGAGGCGGCGGAAAGGCTTTACCTGAACAGTTTCTCTCAGGAATTCGCCGGTGAGATCACATCCGAAATTGCCTCCGGCTCCGTCGAAGTTAAAAAAATTGGACACAAAGTAACAAATACTCCCGACTGGCCGCTCTATTATCCACTTAAGGGCGTCGAGGATTTCTACACGATGCCCGAAAGAGGGATCGACTCCGACGATCCAAATATAAAAAGCCGCGCCGAAAAAACGGTCAATCCCGCACTGACGCTCTGGGACGCCGCGAGGGCCATAAATCTTTGGGTTTATCGCAACATCGAATACTCCGAAACAATGGGCGGCGCGAAGGAGACATTCGAATCGCTCGAGGGCAACAGCCGCTCGAAGGCGCTTCTTTGCGTTGCGATGTGCCGCGCAATGGATATCCCCGCGAGGATAGTCCAGGGCGTGCTTTATGCCGAAGGCCCGACCGATCATGCGTGGGTGGAGGTTTATCTGGGAGAGATCGCCGGATGGGGGCCTCTCGACCCGACTCTCGGCGAGGCGGACAAGATCAACGCAACACATATTTCTCTTTGGCTCGGAACAACTCTGCCGCCGATATTCGCCAAAGATATTGATTTCGAAAACACCGTCCTCGAGGATTAGGATAGAATAATATCAGATTAACGCTTCTTGAATGGAACAACAATGCGCAAGTTTAACTTGAGGACGCTCATCTTCACGCCGGTTGTGCTTATTCTAACGGCATCGGCCGCATTCGCACAGATCGATCTTCCGCCGGAGACATACGATTATATGCTTTTCTGGGGAGACCGGAAGATCGGGTATTTTACATATTCACTGGCTCCGAGAACCGGCGGATGGAAACTCGAGTCCGAGGCATTCATGTCGATTTCTGCGGGGGGAAGGCCAGGACGGCTTCGTATGTTGACATCGTGGAATCTCGACCCGAACATGCTGCCGGAAAACTATGAGCTGTCGATCTATTCCGGCGAGGATCTGCGTCAGCATATTACAATAAATATATCCGAAAAAACCGCGCAATTTAACGAGGGCACAAGCAGTTTTTCCGCGGATTTCCCGGAGGACGCCTTCATTCTCGAGACAACTCTTCCCGACGGCTGGATATTGCTCGCGAAAAGAATCGATATTGCGGCGGACAGCATGTGTAATATCACCGCCCTTGTCCCGCAGATGGGGAAATCGCTTCCGATGACCATATTCCCCGGACAATACGAGAAAACGGGGGGGGACGAATCGCGCAAATTTACTGCGAATATTGGCGGGGTCGATGTGGAATTTTTCGCTAAAACCCTCAACCGAATGATAACATACTGGAGCGTCCCCGGACGTGGGATCACCGCCAGATACACGCCGAATCTCGATAAAGACGCAATAATAAGCGCGGCCTCCGCTCCCGATATTCTGGAGAAACTGATGACACAGAATCGACTCGTCGCGGATATCGACGTCGAATCGCCCCTCTTGCTTTCCAAATTAAGTGTCGCTCTCGACCTCCAGTTATCGCCGGATACCGGGCCGCTTCTCGATGGCAGATATCAGGATTTCGACGGCGAGATTATCGACGGGAAAATTTTCGGACTTGCCAAACTGCGCGTGAAAGCTTATGAAGGAAAGGGCGCAATGGGCTATCCCGCCGGGCCGATTGTCGAGCCGGAATCGGGAAGCCTGTTCCCCTCGACAAATATCCAGAGCGATTCTCCCGATATCGCGGCGGTCGCCGGGAGCCTGATATCCGATTGCGGCGATGTCTGGTGCGCGGCAAAATTGCTGAACCGTTTCGTCGCCGATTCTGTTGCCTTGAACGCCGAAACCAGGTCCTCGCTCACCGCGCTCGCTTTGCGCAACGGCAACGCTATCGCACATTCGAGGCTCTGCGTCGCCCTCCTGCGTTCTGTCGGGATACCCGCAAAAATTGTGGGCGGGCTTTTTCTGAACAACGGCTTCTGGGTGCGTCATCACTGGGTGCTGGTTTGGGCCGGAAACGGCGCCGGATGGGTTCCTATCGATCCGACAACCGGTGAGGACGTATCATTTTCCCCGGCGCATATCCTCCTGTGGAACGGCGAGGGGCATATCGAACCGAAAATTTCAAACTCCGTCGTGGTGGAATCCTACGACATGGCGAAATAAGACATAAGAGGTGAAAACATGAGAATACGAAACATCGTCACGATTCAGCTTATAATCCTGTTTATTGTCCTGTGCGGAACCGCCGCGTCTTCGGATTTCTTCCGCTCGCCGGAGGAATACTCCCGATCGGGAAAGCATTTCTCCGGGTTGGCGCCGTCCGCCTCGAGCCACACCGGAGACCCGGACTGGCTCTACGATCTGTCATGGGCATACTATGAGGAGGGCATGAACGACGACGCGCTTCGCTATATCCGCAAAGCCCTCGAACAAAAACCGAATATGGCATTTCTCAACGCGCGCGCCGGAGATATTTTTCTGGCGATGGGCAATACCGACTCCGCGGCGGTCTATTACGAGGCCGCATTGAACAACGAGTATGAGTATATCGAGGCCTGGGAGAAGTTGGTGGCGCTCAAACCGGAATATTACGCCAATCTCGGCCTGCTCTATGCGGAAAAAATCGAAGAGCACAGCGACGCCGGGCTGTTGGAGAACGGCGAACACTATCTGAGCCTTTATATCGAGCGATTTCCCGAAGGCGATTATACCGACGAGTGCCGAACCGCCCTCCAGCGAATCCAACTTCGGCGTAGGCAAAAGGAAAGCCGTCAGGCGCTGGACGATAATATCCGCACGGTTCAGGCCGAGGAAGCCCACAGAAAATCGGAGCAAAAGGCCGATAGGGAGAATTTCCGCACAGAAAAGCCCTGGATAGTCGGCTTTGGATTCTTCTCCGTGGTTCTCTCGGACGACCACGACTTTCTCGCGAAACATCCGGATGAGGTTATCGACGACACGCTCTCGATGAAAATTTACGCCGCCAACCTTAACGAGTTCGCTATCGCGGGTGGGTATGTCATGGGGCCGTTATTCCTGAGGGGCCAATTCCATTTCGGCTCGACATCTTCGGGCAAGAATTATTTCCTGCGCGACCCGGTGAAATGGAGCTATGATTACGATATTGACAGTTCATCTTCACCCTGGGATTCGGTATTAACAGATTCTACTATTAGCACGAAAGACGATGTCCGGCCAAAGGTGCACGCAATCAAAACGCTGCGATTCTCCGTGGCCGCGGATTATAATTTCTACTATATGAATCCGCTTTTGCTCTATGTCGGGGGCAACGCCGATATCGGCACCGCCACACTGGACGACTCGCCGGAGAACAATTTCGATAGAATAACGCTCGCAGGCGCGGGTATCGGCGGCGGAGTGATGCTCCGTTTCTCCGATTTTCTTTTCGACCTGTCCTATCGAAGAAATGTTGTGGGGAGTTCCGCGGGCGGGAATATAGCCCTTATGGGCATATATAAATTCTGACCGCGGCACGCCGGAGATCAATGCAATATCTGCATCGAGCGATGCCCATCTGTTCCCCGGGCGGTGCGTCCGCAATCTCCACCCTGTCATTTCGAGCGTAGCGAGAAATCTTCTTAATTGGCGATAAGATTTCTCGTCGGGCTATGCCCTTCTCGAAATGACAATACAGAAAATTTATGCGGCTGTGCGGCAGCATTTGTCGGTAATGCGGCGACAATTATGCTTAGCCGCTGGCACGCCTCCCGCCAGTCGGCGCGTGCCGACCGCTCGATTCGCACGCCCTGCGTGTCCTGACCGACATTGTTATTCTTAATCATTTTTCCGAACTACTTTTCGATTTGTTAGATGACTTTTCGACTGGCCGAGTGCTATAATCGCTTGGCCGAGTGCCATCGTCGATTGCCCAAGTGCTATAATCGCTTGGCCGAGTGGCATGATTGCTAAAAGATATTGTGCTACTTGGCGAAGATATTGATGCACTCGGCGAAGATACTGTGCTACTTGGCGAAGATATTAACGCACTTGGCAAATATATTGTGCTACTTGGCGAGTAGATCGTAGCACTTGGCAAGTAGATCGTGCCACTTGGCGAGTAGATCGTGCCACTCGGCGAGTAGATCGTGCCACTCGGCGAGTAGATCGACGCACTTGGCGAGTAGATCGTAGCACTTGGCAAGTAGATCGTGCCACTTGGCGAGTAGATTGTCTCACTCGACGAATAGATCGTTGTTTTGGGCACATTTTCCGTGGTTTTCGACACCCGGATTTACGATAAGTTATTAACGAGCAAAGGTTTATATTGTTTTGGGTTAAATTCCCCAATCCGTAGGGGTCAACCGGTGGTTGACCCGTTTTAGGGATAAACTACCGTCGCCATTTTCGATTCGCGGGCGACCACACGGGTTCGCCCTTACGGTAAAATCGCGTTTTCAATTTCGAAGGGTTGAGCAAATCGGCAATCGGCCCTGCCGACCGTTTTCAAATCGCGCCGCCCGCGTGGTCGGCTGCAGCGATTGGTTATCTGTTATTTAGTTTCTCAACGGTCTTCACACATTCGTCTTCAAACAACGGATGTTCTCTTTCTGGACAATTTATTAGATTATTTATGAATTCGATATCCTCCCTTGTTCCGACTTCCCCCAAAATCTGAACAGCCTGCAGCCTTAAGAAAGCGATCTCGGAAGCGACACCTGTGTGTTGAGAATCCAATGCGTATTCTCTATTCTGGTTCTCAATAGATAGAAAAAGTTTGAGCTTGGTTTTAAGAAGGTCTTTCTCCGCAGCGCCGAGTTCCTCCAAACGAATGGCCTCGAGAAAAGCAACATTGTCTTGATACCGAAGTGGATCATTTGAGAGGAATAACATATCGAACTTTGTTGAAAAATCAGACCCGAGTGTGATAATAGTTTTAGGCGAAGGTGGCTTTTGAGATTTTTGTGTGCAACCAATAAGCCCTAATAAGACAAATAGAATGATTAGAGTTCTTATCATGGCAGATATTTCGTTATTATCGTTGCAATTCGTAGGGGCGCGACGGTGGCGCACCCGCTCGTCGTTTCGGCTCCGCTCAACGACCGGCATTTAGCGTTCCCTGAACGGAGTCGAAGGGAACCCAACCCCTACGGAACATAAAAATGGAAAGAACGACACGAAAATATTCGTCATTGCGAGCGACTGAAAGGAGCGCGGCAATCTCGTTGCATTCAAGGAGATTGCCACGTCGGTCGGCAATGCCGACGGATAACTTGCTCAACGGCTCCGCCGATTCGCTCCTGCAAATGAAAGATTATCATTTTAAATATACCACGCGCCTTGTCGCAGTCTGTCCATCCTCGATTTTCGCACGGACGAGATAGACGCCGCTGCCGAGGGATTCATCGGGCTGCCACGTGATTTCGTAGGGGAGGGTCCGTGACCCTCCCGCGCGGGCGGGTTTGGAACCCGCCCCTAC
>DAOWNU010000396.1 GCA_030642425.1 bacterium
GCTGAAAAAGCACGAGGGGGAAATCGACCTGGTCCTTTTCGTTATGAACGAGACCTCTACCGGGCTGATGAATCCGCTCAAAGAAATTCAGGAAGTGGTGAACAAATACGACGGCGTTATGATGGCGGTCGATGCGGTCAGCGGCATGATCGCGGCGCCGATCTATGTGGACGAATGGGGTATCGATTTCGTTCTCGCCGGCGTTCAGAAGGCATGGAGCTTGCCGCCCGGTCTCGCGATTGCGGCAATGAGCGAGAAGGCAATCGAAAGGGCGAAAACGGTCGAAAACCGCGGATTGTATTTCGATCTTCTCGAATTTATCAAACGCAACGAGAAAAACCAGACGCCGTGCACGCCCGTTATTAGCCTTATCAACGCTCTCAACGTGATGTGCGACCGCATTCTCAACGTGGAAGGACTCGACAATCGCTGGGCGCGCCATAAGAGACAGGCGAAAATGATTCAAGACTGGGCCTTCTCGCGCGGGTTCGAGATGTTCCCCGAAGAGGGATACTGGTCGGTGAGCCTATCCTGTATCAAGAACACGAGAGGGATTTCAGTCGCGGACCTGAACAAGAAACTGGCGGCGCGGAATAAAACGATATCCAACGGTTACGGAAAACTCAAGGAGGAGACCTTCCGTATTGCTCACATGGGCGATATCTACGAGAAGGACCTCGCGGAGTTACTTGCGGATATAGACGATATAATTGGTAAATAAAATTGCGAAGAACCGGCGAAGCGTTTCTCGAACGGTGTTAGCGAACGGGAAATCCGCTCCAACGGTTCACTTCGCACAATTCTTTCAAGGGGGATTTCATCGATGAGCAAGAAAGAAGAAGTCAACAAGGCCAAGGTTAATCTGGAGGATCTAAAACCAAAGAAGGCTCGCAGAGGTCGACCGCCCAAGGTAAAATGGTTAAAGGACGGCGTGTATATCGAGTTAGTTGAGCCGAGGATAAAGATCAAAGAGCAGGCCGTAATACTTTTCAGTCAGAAAGGTTTTTACGGCGCGAGTATCAGAGAGATCGCCGATGCGGCAGGGGTCACGAAACCCGTTATTTACTATCATTACGCGAGTAAAGAGGGGCTTTATAAGAGTATTATGCTCGATGCTATACAAGAGATATTGCTGCTTGTCGAGAAGGCCGCGTCGAATATCCAAAAAGCATGTCCATCGGTTATTTTAAAGAACATCTCACGCGAGTTTTTCCGATGGTGCACTCTAAACCGCAATAAAGCCAGTCTGTTTATCTATTTGATAACAAAACACGATCCGGCTTTCGCAAGTATATGCGATAAGTTCCTTAAAGGATATAATAAAATCCTTCTGCCGGTGATGGAAAAGGGAGTTCAGACGGGCGATCTTTCTTTCAAAGATATTGAATTGGCGAATACGGCCTTCTTGAGCTTGATGACTGGGTTCGAGTTGCTTTCGACCGCTACCGGGAAAAACTGGACCAGGCCAAAATATGCCGGTAAGGCGGTGGATATACTTCTTGGGAATTGTAAGTAGGGGGAAATCCCCGACAATAAAAATAAACACTCTAATTAAAGGAGAGCCGAATGGCAAAAATACTTATTTGTGACAAGATGGATGCTGCCGCTCTGGATGTAATTCAGAACAGATGGGGCGCCGATGTTAAAATTGGCCAAACTCCCGAAGAACTGGCCGATAATATCGGACCATACGAGGCGGTTGTTATCCGTTCCGCAACAAAGGTTCGCACGCCGGCGATAGACGCCGGTAAGAACTTGCGCGTTATTATCCGCGGCGGAGTCGGAATCGATAATATCGATCACGAATACGCCCGCGGCAAGGGCGTGGATGTCCGCAACACGCCCAACGCTTCCAGCGATGCCGTGGCCGAAATCGCCCTTGCGCACATGTTCGCGCTGGCAAGGAACCTTCACAAGTCGAATGTTACAATGCGTAATGGTGAATGGCTCAAGAAAAAGTATAAGGGCATCGAGCTTGCGGGAAAGACGCTCGGAATTATCGGGATAGGCCGGATAGGCCAGTCTCTTGCGAAAAAGGCAAGCGCATTGGGCATGAAAGTGGTCGCGTTCGACGCCTTCGTCGATAAATCCCCCCTCGATTTCGTTACGATGGTGGGCAAAGACGAGCTTCTCGCAAAATCGGATTTCGTCAGCCTGCACATACCAAGCTCGCCGGAGGGTTATGTTATCGACTCGAAGGAGATCGCCAAGATGAAGGACGGCGCTTATCTTATCAACGCCGCTCGCGGCGGCGTGGTCGATGAAAAGGCGCTCATCGAAGCGCTCGACTCCGGCAAGCTCGCGGGAGCGGGTGTCGATGTTTGGGAGAAAGAGCCTACGGACAACGTCGATTTGCCGAAACACGAGAATGCCTGCGTTTCGCCGCATCTCGGCGCATCGAGCGCGGAGGCGCAGGCGCGCGTCGGTTCCGAAGTTGTGAAAGTTCTCGAAGAGTATTTCGATTGACGGGTAACGTCGATAGGAATCGGATAGGGGCAGGCGTAAAAACCTGCCCTTTTTTTAGGAAGGTAAAAGGTAATAGGTAATAGGTAAAAGCGCCACACCGCACCGCCTCTGGATTCCGGGTTAAGCGGAAAACATTAGCCCCGAACTTCAGTCCGGGGTTAATCGAAAAACGCGCACTATAACCGTTTCAACGGTTTCCCGTGA
>DAOWNU010000335.1 GCA_030642425.1 bacterium
ATAAAATGTGTTCTCATTCGATTATCGCATTCAAGGAGTAAATATGTTCAAATTGAAGAAGTGTCTTATTATACTCGTTACGCTCATACTTGCAATATCGGCTTTCGCATTCACAAATCTCGGCACCGATTTCTTCCTGTGCTATCCCGCAAACGCCGCCCGCGAACCGGGCGGAGACCCGCTCGCGCATTATAACGGGATGATAATCCTGACATCGACTTACGCCACAACCGGCACGGTGCGCAACTGGAATGCCAGCTGGACAATGCCTTTTTCGATTCCGCCCAACGGCGTTACGACTATCGCAATAGATACTTCCCACTGGATAAGCACCTCGGAAGTTATCGAGAAGAAGGGGCTGAGGATACAATCCGACGAAATGATGTCGGCATATTTTCTGGCCTATGAAACCCCCGGCTCGACCAACGATATGGCGCTTGTTTTTCCCGTCCCCAGCCTTGGAACCGAATACATAACAATGTGTTGGCGGGATAATATTCCCACATGGCCGGCGGGAGCATTCTTCGACCGCGGACCATCGATGTTCACTATCTTCGCGCCAAACGACAATACTCATATCGATATTACGCCCTCTGTAACCACCGAGGGCGGACACGCGGTGGGGGTAACTTTCAGTATTACACTCCAGAGTTACGATTGCTATCAGGTGCTGGCAAACTCTCCCACCGAGGCCGACCTCTGGGACCTGACCGGTTCGATAATTACTTCCGACAAGCCTATCGGGGTGATCGCCGGAAACCAGATCGCTATCGTGCCCGACGAGATAACAGCGGCGGATTACCTTATCGAACAGATGCCCCCGCTTACCGCATGGGGAATGACTTTCAACGCATTCCCGATACAGGGAAGAAATTATTGGGAAGAGGACGTTCTGAAAATACTGGCCTCCGAGGACGCCACCAATATCGCAATTACCGACGATGGCGGAGTTACGAATATCACTCTCGATAGGGGCGATTTTTTCGAGTGGAACGGTCAGCCATGCACTCCGGGTTCGTGGTTGTTCGACGGCTCTTGCAGTGGCCCGACACTGGACAGCCCAACACATATAACAGCCGATAAACCGATAATGTGCGGACAGTTTATGATGGGAACCGCTATCTGCAGCCGCACCAATATTCTGGGCTTCATCGAAGACCCGCTGGGCGACCCCGCTTTCATGATTATCCCGCCGGTGGAGCAGTATTCGAAACGATACATCTTCTTGACCCCGAGCGGCTATAACAACGATTTCCTGAACGTTGCGATCCTCTCCGGACACGAAGGCTCGATTGTCCTCGACGGCGGCCCGCCCGTCTATTCGACCCCATGGTTCAATATCCCCGGCACAACATACAGAGGGGCCAGAATTTCCCTCGATCCCGGCGGACACGTGCTCGAATCGGACACGACAATGCTCATCCAGATGTATGGCTACGACTCGAACTGGGCCTCCTACGCCGCGGTCGCCGGTCAAAACCTGAACCCGATCAACGCCGAATTCGGTATTCTAAAAGAATGCCTTTTGACACCGACATACAGCGGAACCCAGACAATATGGCGAATCTCCGTGATCCAGAACGACGGCGATCCTTCGACCGGATTACATATTATGGATACACTGCCGCCGGGCTTCCACCTGAGCGCGGACCCCGTAACTATCGATCTATTCGGCACCGCCACACGCACTTCCGTTGTCGATCCAGCCCCCGGCGACGATGAACTCGACTGGGGGGTTTTCAGCACGAGCGTGGGCGACTCGATAGTCATCACATTTACCGCCGATATCGATTTTGGCATAATAGGCCTGTTCGATAATGCAGTCGGTTGTGTCGATGATTCGGGCAACGGCATAACAAACGGCGGCGGCTTGGTCGGTCATCAGGACGACGTTCTTGTTCTGATGCCGCCGGAACCGGTGGCTTACGCCGGTCGGGACACTATCATTTGTGAAGGGATGAGCGTAACTATCGGCGGCGATCCCGCGGCAAGCGGAGGCACTCCGCCCTTGGTAATCTTATGGTCGAGCGTTCCGCCGGGATTCACGAGTTCCGAGCCAAACCCGGTCGTAACGCCCACGGTATCGACCACTTATATGCTCGTGGTTACCGACAGTTTCGGCCTCGCCGATTCCGATTGGGTTAATGTCGATATCGCGCCGAACCCATTCGCGGACATAGTCATGCCCGACCCGTGCGGCCTGATAACCTCCTGCGAATACCAGGAAATTCGGTTGATAATAGTCGATTCCGTGGTGGGCGTTCTTGAAGAATCCACATTGGTCAATGTTAACGGAACGGACTACTATCCGGGCGGAGAGCTGACCACGACTTCATTGGGAAGCGACACAGTTCTCGTAACCTTCACTCCAGCGGCGGGCTGGCCCCACGCGGATACGGTTGTTGCAGAATTGATTCAGGCGATGAACAACGCGCTGTGTGTCGATGGCGTCCCGCCGTGCACATTTATTGTGGATATCGAACCGCCGGTCGTTACCGATACGATCCCCGAAGACTGCGACACACTTTTCGAGGCCTCTCCCACTATCCAGTTGACTATCGAAGACGAACCGGCCGGGATCGACCCGGAGAGCTTCAATTATATAACTGTAACTGTCGATGGCGTGCCCGTATTTGGATGGTCTTTCACATGGACGGATCCTACGCTCGTTATCTCCGGCCTGACATTTACGAGTGGCGACACAGTGCGAATTTGCCTCGATAGCCTGTTCGACAACCCCGATTACGATTATTGCCCGCCCAACTACACGACATTCTGCTGGGAATTCTATATTATGATGTCCACGCCGGAGGGCTGGTTGATCGAGCCGGTGGATGTCAACCTCGACGGCACGGTCGCAAGCGCGTGCACCTGCCAGCCAATAATTATTTATTTGCACGACGATCTCGGTATCGACGAGTCCTCTATCGTGCTCACGGTCGATGGAGTGCCGATCTATATTACAGATTCACGGCTGACCTATGCTGCCGATACACTCCGGTATCAGCCCACATATCCGTGCTGGCCCGAACTCGTTCGCACTTTCTCTCTTACCGCGGATAATATTATCGGCGCGCCTCTGTCCTCGCCGATAACCGGCAGTTTCCTGATCGATCTTTCGCCGCCTTATTTCACCAATATCGTTCCCCCGCCGGGAAGCTATGTCGGCGCGTCGCCGACCGTCTCGATAGACGTCCACGACGACGG
>DAOWNU010000164.1 GCA_030642425.1 bacterium
CGTTGCCGAGCGGCCGCGCGCCCATCTGATCGACCTGAGCTATAGTTATCGTGCCGAGAAGGGCTGCCAATATCGCAAATACAATAATATTATTGATTCTCATTATATATCCCCCTATCGAGCAATGTTAATGGTTCCATTACACACTGTCTCGTCATCCACCCTGATAATATAAATATATGTCCCCTGTGGAGCGAATTCTCCGCCCTGATCCTTACCGTCCCATCGCCATTCGCTCGCAACCGGTTCGGTCATCTCCGTTACGAGATTGTTCCTCAAGTCATATATGAAGATATGAACGTCGATGCCCGCCTTTCTCATATTGGGGAATTGGAAGGTCACGTCGTCATTCTTCCCAAGGCTGACTCCCGGTGTTATCGGGTTCGGGCCGCGCTGGCATGGAGTTTCGGCAATCTGGAAGAAGAAGAGCGTATCCAGCAAATTCCCCTGGCAACTCGATGTTGCCGGGGGTAAATCTCGCACGAGCAGTCGCACGGTAACAATCTCCCCATCGACAAAGGACACGCCCGATGCGCCCGATGAGAAACTGAAGTTCGGAGCCGCCCACGAAACAAATGCATCGGAGCCTAAAACGCGGGTTGTGTCGGCGTTGTTGTTGTTGATAATCTGAACTTCGATGTTATTGTAATCTATGGGCAGCATGTTATCGACGATGTCCATCGCTATCGGGAATATTGTGGCGGAAACCAGAGGTGGACTTGTCGGGGTCTCGTTGCTCATAACGGGTGGTTCGAGATCGACGTAGAAATGCCAAACAGCCGTATCGGAAGACGCGCCCAGCGTATCATAGACGGCGGCAAGCATAATCGTTACTTCGCCGGTGGTATATGTGTATAGACCGCTCGGTCTGAAATATATTGTATCGCGCACGAACTCGAGTTCGTCGTCGTCCACCGTGAAGCTGTCGGTGTTTATCCAGAGGACGATACTCGCCTCGTCTATCCCGCTGCCGCTCGACAGGTCGATGTGGATTTCTTCGTCCTCACAGGTTGTCGTGTCGCCGTTGCCGGGTGTAACAAGCACGGGTATCGGGGGCACGGACGTTACGAAACTCCATAAATGCGGCTGGATAAGGTTTGGCGCGCATGTGTCCACCATATCGTTACAACTCACCTGAACATCGACCGTATAACCCGTTGGGAAACTCACACCGGCCGCGGACAGATCGAAGCTGAAATCGCCGCTTACCGGATCGTAGTTTAAGCCGGGTGTGCCGGAACCGTAAGAGAAACCGTCAACTTCGATCTCCACCGAAGTTGGATCGACTCCGGATTCGGCATCCAGAATATTGCAGCAAAGGGTCGGCGAAAGGCTTGGGGCAAGCACGCCGTTGGGCGCCATTGCGGTAATTGCCGGCCCCTGAGAGTCCACTTTAAAGCTCCATGAAACCGATGTCGCCATGGCATTGCCCTCATAATCCGAAACCGGATAGAGCGTTACATCTACAGTGCTGTTATTCGTGAAATTCGCCGGCGGAACGAATATTAGAAGATTATCGCCCGGAATCCACGTGAGTTCGGGATCGGAAGGCGAGAACAACGTGCCGTCGACTTCGAGCTGGATTGTCGATTCGTTGATGCTCTCGTCGTCTTCGAGACGAAGCACGACATCCGTCCCCGCGCAGGAAGTCCAGACATTGTTGCCGGGCGCGAGCGGTGTCGCAATTGGCGGCGTGAAATCCGGCAGCCCGATGCCGTAATAAGTCCCATAAATCACGCTGTCGCCCGGGGCGAGGTCGTCTTCCCACCATAACATCACGGCGCTATCAGTATAGGAAGAACTGTCAGTATAATAATACCACGGTTCGTAAGAACGGAATACTCCCCAGTTCCCAACCGCGAAACGGTCGGGGGTTGTCGCGTTGGGCGCGAGCAGGCCCGGCGAAAGGTAGCCCGTGGCTTTCAGGCTCATCGGATCGGGAGAGCCGTCGGCAAAAGAATCCTTATAGGCCGAATAAGTTGCCGGGATATTGGGGGCGGTGAATACGTCGTCGGTGCCGGAATACCCGAATATTGTCGCCAGCCTCGCACGGTCGTTATCGTCGACCATCGTGTCCATCTGAAGACGAACGCCGATATGATGAGATACCGCGTCCAGATTTGCGACCCTGTATTGGATATACACGCTTCCCGAAATTTTACCGTCGTCCCTTTCGAGATACACCGGCATCACCTTCTGGATAATGCGGATATTATCGACCACCCATCCGCCCTCGACATAGGTGCTTCCACCGGTCGCGGGATAGCTCGTGAACGGTATCGTGCTCGAGGCGACATCCATAATCGACGTTGCGAAGGATGTGAAATCATCATTCACATATTCTGCGTTGACGGTGTCGTCGATGTTCAAGACGGTGTTGGACGTTGACGGTGAGCTGGGAAACATAAAGATGAGTGTAGTCGAATCGGGCATTGTGCCGATATTGAACTGCCCGGTCTCCGTATCGACGTTGACTCCGATAGAATCGTTGTGCCACAGGTTGTGTAATCTTGTCGCTCCGCCTCCGGGACCTATCATAGCCGCTTTTCTCGCGGCGTAGTCGTCCGGGGATGCGAGAGCTATCAAAACCGGTAGGCACAAAACACACAGGAGACATGCTCCCTTTCGTATCATGTTATCTCCTTTGCCCTTCTTTAAAATGTTAGTTTTTTTTCTCGTATAGTTACGTGAAGTGTTGAAATTTCATATCGATTGCCGTGCATATTATCGGCAATTACTTTAATAAGTGAAAATATAGGCACAATAAAGAAAAGTCAAGGAGAAATTCACAGATAAATTGCGAGTTTTTAACAATATTTTTCGATCAATAAAAAAAGCCGGACAAAAGCCCGGCTTATGATAGAAACGGCAATGGTTTCAGCCTATTCGTGTCCCTCGGGAATCACGATTTTTCCAAATCTAAGTTTTTTTTATCACCCCTATTGGCAATACTATTTTGCCACGGCTCTCGTTAATAACCTCCGCCATCGCGAGATAAATTGCCGAGAATCCGCAGAAAATGCCCTCGATACCGGCTATCGTGCCGATTATCTTGCTTCCGGTCCAGTCGCGTATCGCCAGAAGCCAGAAAAGGATGAAGAGCGTGAAGAATACGATTTGAAGTGCGCGGTTTTTGCCCCATGTTGCGATCCACATGCAAAAAGTGAACAGCCCCCACATAAACAGATACAATCCGACAAAGGCGGTGGGCTCGAGTTTGAAGCCCCATGCCTTGTTTGGTATTACCAGAAGGGCAACGAGTGTCAGCCAGAAAAAGCCGAAACTCGTGAACGCGGTCGTGCCGAATGTATTGCCCTTCTTGAATTCCAGTATTCCCGCGATTATCTGGGCAATTCCGCCGTAGAAAATGCCCATCGCGAGAATTGTCGATCCGAGCGGAAAAAGACCGGCATTGTGAACGTTCAGAAGCACTGTTGTCATACCGAAACCCATAAGCCCCAGAGGAGCGGGATTCGCCAGTTTGTTGTCCATTGTTCTCCTTTTTTTTATGAAGCGATTTTTTCTGTTACCGATACTTCTCGAAAATATTTTGCAAATATAAACCAAGTATTAAAAGGCGCAATAGAAAAATATAAAAATCGAGTTTTTCGATGAATTGAGTTTTATAATGTTATGTTATCCTATTAAGCTCGAAGAAAGCGTAAGTGGTTTAACCACTTCTTGCGGAAGCTTTTTAAGAGGGGTTTGTGAAACTGTAAAACAATGTTCACTTTTTTTGTTGTTGCGCGGATTAAAACATATATATTTAAAAATTGTTCGATATGCCCGGAATTTAATTCGACGATAGGAGAACAAATGGCCAATTTCGCAATTACCGGTGTGGCGGGATATATTTCGCCGAGACATTTGAAGGCGATATCCGCGACCGGCAACAAAATTATCGCCGCGATGGACCCTCACGATGCCGTGGGTATTCTGGATACTTACGCCCCCGAAGCGCGTTTTTTCCCCGAGCCGGAACGTTTCGACAGGCATGTGGAAAAACTCCGCCGAAAGGGCGAGAAAGACCGCGTTCATTGGTTCACAATCTGCTCGCCGAACTATCTTCACGACGCCCATATCCGCATGGCCTTTCGTGTCGGCGCGAACGCTATCTGCGAAAAGCCGCTTGTCCTGAATCCGTGGAATCTGGACGCCCTCGCCGAACTCGAAGAGGAAACCGGACAGCGCGTTTTCTCCGTGCTGCAGCTTCGTCTTCACCCGGCAATAATCGCCCTCAAGGAAAGGATAGACAAAGAACTTTCCAAAGGGAAATACGAGATAAACCTTACCTATATCACGCCGCGCGGCCCGTGGTATCTGAGTTCCTGGAAAGGTAACCTCGAACGCTCCGGCGGCCTGACAACCAATATCGGGATTCATTTTTTCGACATGCTGATCTGGATTTTCGGCCCGGTGGAGGGTATGGAACTTCACCTCTCCGAGCCGACGAGAACTTCGGGATATCTCGAGCTGGAAAGGGCGAAGGTGAAATGGTTCCTTTCGATAGACCGGCGGGATTCCCCGAATTTCACCGGCGCCGATTCGTTATGCACGCACCGGAGCATTATTATAAACGGCGAGGAACTGGATTTCACGAGCGGTTTCACCGACCTTCACACCGCGCTCTACGAGAAAACGCTCGCCGGTGAAGGCTTTGGAATCGAGGACTCCCGCCCCTCGATACGGCTTATCCACGACATCCGAACCGCAAAAACTATCGGGATAACGGGCAACTCACACGAATATGTTAGGAGGATGAAGTAACATGTCCGAAAATTTCGTCCACAGTTCATCTTTTGTCGATGATGGCGCAGAGATCGGCAAAGGCTCGAAAATTTGGCATTTTTCGCATATAATGTCCGGCGCCCGGATAGGCGAAAACTGCGTTCTCGGACAGAACGTTTTCGTCCAGTCGAACGTCCGAATCGGCGACTTTTGCAAAATCCAGAACAACGTCTCGATATACGAGGGCGTGATTCTCGAAAATTACGTTTTCTGCGGCCCGTCGATGGTTTTCACCAATGTGAAAGACCCGCGATGTAAATATCCGCAGCAGGGGAGCGAGTTTTATATTAGGACATTGGTCAAAGAGGGCGCGAGTATCGGCGCGAACGCCACGATTGTCTGCGGAAACACGGTCGGCAAACACTCCTTTATCGGCTCCGGCGCGGTGGTTACGAGGGACGTTCCAGATTTTGCGCTTATGGTCGGTGTGCCGGCGAAGCGCGTGGGCTGGGCCTGTGAGTGCGGGGAGATTTTCCCACGGTTCGATAGCGAGATAACATGCGCACGCTGCGGGTTACGCTATCGCAAAGCCGGCGAGAACGAACTTATCCAGATAGGATAAGGAATTATAAAAAATTGAAATTGCTGAAAAACGGTGAATTCGAGTAGGGGTTTGCCGGTGGCAAAC